>JASEFU010000007.1 GCA_030018455.1 Dehalococcoidia bacterium | reverse complement strand
CTCAAGAAACAAGCGGAAAGGGGGTGAGTGTACGGAATGTACCGGACGAGTACATGGGTTTTCGTTTTAAAGCGGGGCTGTGATAGATTACGAATACGGAGCGGACTCTTCCTCAATAAACGCAACGGTGACACCCCGGTAGAAGGCGCAAGGAGATGACCGAACGGGCCCTGGAAGGGGTCAGGGTACTCGAATACTGCCAGATGGTGGCCGGCCCCTACTGCGGCAAGCTCCTCGCCGATATGGGAGCCGAGGTGATAAAGATCGAGGAGCCGTCAGGCGGCGACCCGGCGCGCCGCGTGGGCCCGTTCCCCGACGACGTCCCCCACCCCGAGAAGAGCGGCCTCTTTCTTTATGTCAATACGAACAAGCTGGGGATCACGCTCGACCCCCGCACTGCTACCGGCAGACGCATCTTCCGCGAGCTGGCCGCAGACACCGACGTCCTGATCGAGGACCTGCCGCCCGGCGGCATGCGGCAACTCGGTCTCGATTACGAGACCCTGAGCGGAGAGAATCCCGGCCTTATCATGGCGTCCATCACCCCCTTCGGGCAGGACGGGCCCTACCGCGACTACCGGTGCTACACCCTCAACCTCTGTCACGCCAGCGCTCACACGACGCAGTTCTTCGTTGCCCAGTTCGATGAGCCGGGGCGTGACCCGGTGCCACCCGGCGGGTTCACCGCCGAGTACGATAGCGGGCTGAACGCCGCCATCGCCGTGCTCGGCGCCCTGTTCGGGCGGATGCTCATCGGCGAGGGGCAATACGTCGACGTATCAAAACAGGAGACGCTGATAGGGCTGGAGCGCGTAGACATCTCCCGCTTCGCCGATGGCTCGCGCGCGCCCGCCCGCTTCGGAAAGCAGGTCGGCGGGCTGATGCAGTGCAAGGACGGCTACGTCATCCTCGTCCTGCCGCAGGACCACCAGTGGCAGGGGCTTGTCGAGGCGATGGGCAACCCCGAGTGGGCGCAGAACGAAGAGTACGCGACTGAGTTCGGCCGCTCGCAGCACGTCGAGGAGCTGCAACCGCGGGTCGACGAATGGATCGCGCAGTTCACGAAAGACGAAGTCTATCACCTGGCGCAGAAGCACAGCGTGCCCCTGGCGGCGGTGCGCTCGCCGGAAGAGGTGTTCAACTGGGAGCAGGCGCGGCTGCGCGGCTTCTTCGCCGAGATCGAGCACCCGGTCGCGGGCAAGCTGGAGTACCCGACAGCCGCCTACAAGCTGTCGGAGACGCCGTGGCAGGCGACGCGCCCGGCGCCCATGCTGGGGCAGCACAACGAGGAGATCTATTGCGGACGGCTCGGCTACTCGCGCCAGGAGCTGGTGCGCCTGGCCGCAGCGGGCGTGATCTAAGGAGCGGAAGACGGAAGTGTCGAAGAAGGCGCCTCTCGAAGGCATAAGGGTAGTCGACTTCACCTGGGCGTGGGCGGGCCCGCAGGCGAGCCTCATACTTGCCCTCATGGGCGCCGAAGTGATCAAAGTGGAAAGCCGTCGCCGGCTCGACCACTCGCGCCTGCGCTCGCTCGTAGCCGGGCCGATGGTCGGCCCCGACAGTTCCTTCATCTTCAACACGCTGAACCTCAACAAGCTGAGCGTCACCCTGAACCTGAGCCAGCCCCGCGCCGTCGAGATAGCGAAGGCGATCGTGAAGGTGAGCGATGTCGTAATGGAGAACATGCGGCCGGGCGTGATGGACAGGCTGGGGCTGGGCTACGAGGCGCTGCGCCAGGTCAAGTCGGACATCATCATGCTGTCCTCGTCTGCCGTTGGAGGCACGGGACCCGAGCGGTCGTATACCGGCTACGCGCCGACTTTCGCCGCGATGGGCGGACTTGCGTACATCACCGGCCGACCGGGCGGGCGTCCCGCGCCCCTCATGGGCTCGATCGACCTCCGCGTGGGCAGCACGTCGGCTTTCGCCGTACTCGCCGCGCTCCACTATCGCAAGCGGACGGGCAAAGGACAGTACATCGACCTCTCCTCGGCGGAAGCGGTGAGCGCGCTGATGGGCGACGTGTTCCTGGACTACAGCATGAACCGGCGCGTGCCTCCGCGAATGGGCAACCGCAGCAAGTTCATGGCTCCTCACGGATGCTACCGCTCCAAGGGCGAGAACCAGTGGGTCAGCATAGCCGTCGGCAGCGACGAGGAGTGGCGGGCGCTCTGCGAGACTATCGGCGACAAGCGGTTGAAGGAAGACGAGCGCTTCGCCGACTGCCTGAGCCGCTGGCAGAACCAGGACGCGCTGGACGCCGTCATCGGCGAGTGGACGTCAGCGCACGACCAGCACGAGATCGTCGAGACGCTGCAGAAGGCGGGTGTGGCGGCCATGCCGGTCTACGACGGGCCGTCGCTGGTGCAGGACGAGCAGGTGAAAGCGCGCGGCACGCTCACGCCCGTGGAGCA
Source organism: Dehalococcoidia bacterium (assembly GCA_030018455.1). Lineage (NCBI taxonomy): Bacteria > Bacillati > Chloroflexota > Dehalococcoidia > Dehalococcoidia bacterium. The sequence goes on along the minus strand of JASEFU010000007.1, from coordinate 113,316 downwards.
CCCGCTTATGGGCGAGAAGATGGTCGTCGCTCCCATGTGGCGTTTGTCGAAGACGCCGGCGGAGATCAGGCGGCACGGGCCGCTGCTGGGGCAGGACAACGAGTACGTGCTCGGCGAGCTGGTCGGGATGTCGAAAGAGGAGATCGAAAAGCTGGCCGAAGAGCAGGTGGTGTACTAGGCCGCCCCCGCTCCTCAAGGGAACCAGATTGCTTTGCCGGTTGATGCCCCAACCTTCAGGCTGGGGCTCATGTTTGTCACTTCCGCGGCGCGGGCGGCCGTACTATCGCTGTGCGGGCCGTAGAGCGCCTCGCTCTTGCCGGTAAGACATGCGCAGTGCCAACCCTACCACCCGCCCACGTTACACGCCTCCTCCGGCTGCTGAAAACCCCAGTCCAGCAGCCTTATGGCGTCGGTGTAGCGGTCCTGGCTGCCGAGCAGGGCAACGAAGAGGCGCCGCCCGCCGCTCGCCGCGGTGGCGACCATCGTCTGGCCTGCGCCCTCCGTCCAGCCGATTTTCACGCCGTCGCTTTCGGGGTAGAGCCAGAGGAGAAGGTTGCCGTTCCAGAGCTCCGGCCCCGGCCACTGCGGCTGCCAGGTCTTCGTCCGCACGATCTCGGCGAAGAGTGGGTTCTTCATCGCGTAGCGAGCGAGGATAGCCATGTCGTACGCCGACGAATAGTGGCCCGGGGCGTCGAGTCCGTGCGGGTTGGTGAAATGCGTATCGGCGAGGCCGAGCGACTTCGCCTTCGCGTTCATGCGGGCGACGAAAGCGGGCACGTCGCCGGCGACGTGGCGGGCGATGGCCACAGCGGCGTCGTTCCCCGAAGGCAGCAGCAGGCCGTAGAGGAGATCGCGCAGCGTGAGACGCATCCCCGTCTCCAGCCCCATGACCGTGCTGTCGCCATAGTAGAAGCCGTCAACGTCCACGTCGACCAGCTTGTTGACATCGGCGGCCTCGAGGGCCACTATGGCGGCGGCGATCTTCGTGAGGCTGGCGGGAGCGAGGCGCCGGTGCGCTTCTTTCGAGAAGATGAGCCTGCCGCAGCGGTCGTCCACGATTGCGCCCGCCTTTGCGCTTATCACCGGCGTCGCGACGGGCGAGATTTCGCCGACGGCAGGCGCGCCGGCGTCGGAGCCGCCTCCGGCTCCCGCCTTCGACACCGATATCGCGGGCGCGGGCGCGCAGTCGTCGCAGACCACAGGGTTGCCGGAAGAGATCGGGGTGAACCAGTAGATAGAGAGAAGAGACGCAAGTATGGCCACGGCCGCGAGGGTGGCGAAAGAGGCGTTGTCTCGGTTCCTTCCGACGTAGCCCATGACCGGACGTAAATGTACCACATCAGTCAAGACAAAAGCGATAATCAGATCAAGCGGAATACTACTTTTCTATTGCAGCACCGTATTCTGGCGACTGAACGGCGAGGGGCGCATCGCGCGCCCGCCAACGTGCTCCGGCGGCTGGAGGTGGTCGACCTCGACCTGCTGGGGGTGAGGGCGGGCGACCGCGTACTCGATGTCGGCTGCGGGGTTGGCCGCCTGATGCTGAGACAGGCGCGTCGCGGCTGCCGCGTGACCGGGATCGATCTCGTGGACCGGGACCTGCCGCGGGCGCGACGGCTCATTGAGGGCGGGGGATGTCGCGCGGACTTGATCGTCGGCGACGCGGGGCGCCTCCCATTCGACGAGGAAACGTTCGACTTCGTAAGCTGCACCGAGACGCTGGAGCATCTCGCCGACTACCGGCTAGCGTTGCGAGAGGTAGCCAGAGTGCTCCGACGGGGCGGACGGTCTGTCATAAGCGTGCCGGACCCGCTGCCCGAGCTCCTGATCTTCAACCTGTCGGAGATGTACCGCACCGACCCCTGGGGCCACCGTCGCATCTTCAGCAGAAGGGGGATCGTGCGCGCCGTAGAGGACGCGGGGCTGCAGGTATACGCTACGCGGCGGCGGAACTCCGTCGAAGCGGCGTACTGGCTGCTCCTGTTCCTGCTCGACGCTTGCCCGGCGCTAGGCGAACGCGGCGTCGATGCGCTCAATCGATGGCGCGAGCGCTCCAACAGCGAGCCGTACTCGCTCCTCTACCACGTCCTCGACGAGGCGGGCAACCGCTTCTTCCCGAAGAGCTTCGTGGTCTACGCGCGGAAACCGCCCGCGTAGCAAACCGAAAGCGAGAGGGCCGCCCCGATGGGACAGCCCTCGCTATTGCCGTGTTCAGACCCCGTCAATAGACCGGGCAGGCGGCATGCGGGCGGAAAATCACCGAGTTATAAACGGCAAGAGTGTGATCAAGCCTGTTGAAGACGCCGTCCTTGTTGATGTCCAGCGCGGGGTGCGGCGGCAGGATACCCACCACCATGCCCATGATGCGGTTCAGGTCGAGGGAGTTGGCCTGGCCGTCCCCGTTGATGTCGACGATCTCGATCCAGTCCTCGCACCCGTCGGCATCGCTGTCCTTGCTGATGCATGACGTGCCCCAGCCCTTGACCTCCACGCCGTCGAATATACCGTCGCCGTCGGTGTCCTTATTTGCGTCGCTGCAGCCCAGGGCATCCTCGATATTTGCGGGAAGCCCGTCCTTGTCGGCATCGTTTGCGGGTATGCCGGGGGGCTTGCTGGCGTAGCTGTTCGGGTCGTACCCCATCACGCACTCCAGGCCGTCGAGGACAGTGTCGCCGTCGGTGTCCCAGCTTGGACCGTCGTCGAAGATGTCGGTGCCCATGGGCAGGGCGCAATCGCCGTTCTCGTTGTCGTCATAAGCGACGTCGCCGCCGCGGTCGGTGGGGCCGCTGCCGCAGCCCATCGCCTCGAAGATGTCGGGCCACTGGTCGTTGTCGTCGTCGCTATCGCAGGCGTCGCCCAGCGCATCGGTCATCGGGACTGTGCGGTCGATGCCGGGGACGTTGGGGCTGTTCTCGATCGGCAGGGCGTCGCTGTTGGCCTGGCTGGGGTTGAAGTAGGTAGGGCAGTTGTCATAGATGTCGGGGACGGTGTCTCCGTCCGTATCGCCGGCGGAAGGCGTGGGAGTGACGGTAGGCGTATTTGTGGCCAGAGGCGTTTCCGTGGGCGTGTGCGTTTCCGTGGGCGTGAGGGTCATCGTTGGGGCGGGCGTGTCGGTCGGGGAAGGGGAAGGAGTAGGCGCAGGCTTGATGTCTTCGCCGCCGGTGCAGGGCATGGGTTCGATGACCCCAGGGTTGCACGTGCCCATTTCGGTCGCATCGGGGAAGGCAAGCAGGCCGTTGGCGATAGTCAGGGAGTCCTCCCCGCTGGCGATGGCCTGGAAGTGGATTACGGCAATGACGCCGCTCGTCTCGTCATCTCCCAGCGTCCAGGGGCCGGCCAGGCTGTTACATGTAATATACGCGTCGCCATTGCCCGGCCCGCTCGCCGGATTCTTGTCGCCCGTCGGGTAAGCCAAACCGCCGTAGGAACAGTCCCACCCCGTTCCCAGGCTGTCGCCCCACGTCGTCGTGCCGGCGTTGGCGTCGGGGTTGTCGTCGAGCCCGTTCCCGCTGTTCGCCACCTCGGGCGCCACGTTCAACAGGTCGTTGTAGAGGACATCGAAGGCGAGCGTGCCTATCCCTGTCCCGGTAAACCCGCCGCCCGCAGCGTAAAGGCCCGACACGCAGAGGCCGATGTCGTAGATTGTGCCCGGATCATGGAAGGCCGTCGCATCGATGTCGGTGCAGGGGCCGTCGGATGTCTCCATGTCGAGGGAGAGGGCCGGGCCGGCCTGCGCCGAAACGGACGGGGCGTCCTGCGAGGAAAGGGTCGTCCGATACAGAGCGACGAGCGCCGCCAGAGACAGCAAGAGGCAGAGGAGCGAGAATCCTTTCGCCATGGGGGGACCTCCTTTCGAGGCTTCCCAACCGACCGCTCACAACACAAGGAGGCGTGGGCCGCAGCCATTTCCAGGCCCGCCCGAAGAAAAGAACCACCCGCCGATTGGAATATACCACAGTTGTCAAGGGGAGCGCCGAGGCTCCTTCGGGGTCTAGCCCAGGGCGCCGATGTGCTCGCCTCGAAGGAGGACGCGCATCTCCATGCTCCGCGTCCGCGCGCGCTCCTTCGACTCGTCGGTGATGCGGTAGATGCCGATGCCGCGCGTTTGCAGCGAGCGGAGGCGCGCGGCGACGGCGGGCGAGACGCCCATGCGCTCGAGGAGGCGGACCTGCGCGTCCTGCTCAGCCGGCCACGCCTCCGCCAGCTCGAAGACGCCGTCCTTGCCGCGACGGACGAAGACGTCAACGACGATGGAGGTGGCTACTGCGTCGTCGGCGGCGCAGGCGATTTCGGCGGCGTCGACGGCGTAGCGGTTGCCGTTGAAAGCGACCGTCAGCCCGCCGCCCTCCCGGACCAGGTCGAACGCCTTGACGTCGGTGATGCTGTCACCAACGTAGAGCAGGCGGTCGATAGGGTTGCCCGTGCGGGCCAAGCTGTCTCGAATCGCCCTTGCCTTGCCCTCCGCGCCGACCAGTCGCACGGAATCGATGAGCGCCTGCGCCCGCATGCGCGGCAGCTTCTGCCAGAACAGTTCATCCATGAAAGCGATCGTTCCCAGCGCCTCGCCGGACAGCGGCTCGTCCGCCGCATCGGGCAGCTCAAGCGGCGGCAGCGAGGCGGCCTGGCGGGCGAGGTCGCGCAGCTCCTCTATCTCATCAGGCGGCAGCGGCGCGGCCTCAAGGTCGAACGGGGTGCAATAGACGCGGTCGAAAGGGATGCGCAGCTCCTCCGCCACCGCGTGCGCGAACTGCTGATAGCTGGTGCTGACCACGAACGCTTCGATGCTCGATGAACGCGCTTCCTGGAACATCTCGGCGGCGCCGCGCACCATGCCGATATTGCGACGCGAGAACGCGAGCATTTCATCGTTGGTGAGGCCGAACGCCTTGAGGAAGGGGGCGACGAGCCTGAGCGTGCTCCCCGCCTCGTAGCCGTCCTTGCGCACGATGTCGGCCAGGTAGTCGTCGTAGCGGCTCACCTGGCTGAAGAAGCGGTCGCCGTCGGGGATGTAGCGACGGCAGACCTCGAAGGCGTTATCGTTCAGGCAGAGGGGGCCCTCGCAGTCGGAGTCGAGTTGGACGGAGCGGGGCGTCATGGTTGTTCTTTCGCCAGTTGCGCCTCGACGAGATCGTTCAGGCATAGCCCCTGCGTCGAAGGCTTCCCGTCAACGTACACGCCGCCGTCCTTGAGGACGATGCGCCCGGCGGCGACCATGGAGAGGGTGGCGATGAGCAGCGGCACCTCGCGCCGGAATTCATCGCGGCGGATGGCGGCGAAAAGCGGCTCCTCGTAGCCCTCGTTCGACCTGATCTCGTCCAGCGAGGCGTCGCGCAGCTTCTCGCTGAGCGCGGCCCACAAAGGAGCGTAGTCGCCGCCCTTGATGGGGAACGAGCAATAGCCGAGGACGGGGCCTCTATCAAGCTGCGAGGTCGCGACGTGGACCATCGCGCCCGCTTCGTCCTCTTCGTCGGCGATGAGTTGCCAGATGACGTCTTCCCACGCCCCTTTCGGCCCGTCGGGCGTCGCGGGGTGCAGGTTCAGCGCCGCATAGCGCGAGTGCAGGACATCGCTCACGATGAGCATGTAGCCGGCGAGCACGCAGACATCGACCTGGAAGGGAGCGATAAGGGGGAGGATTTCCTCATCGTACAGGCGGCGCCACCACGCGCGATCATTCTTTCGCAGGTCGGGGCGAAAGCGAGCGGAGGACCGGCAGACGACCGGCAGCCCGAGCGAAGCGGCGAAATCGAGAAAGCGGTCGCTTATCTCCGCCTCGCCGCGCTCGCGGTTGCAGAAGACGTACTCAATGCGGGCATCGAGGCTGCCCTCGGAGATTGCGCGGTGGACGCGGGCCAGGATATCGATGGCATCCTCGTCGCGGCCGGTGGAGAACCAACCGATGCGTAGCGTCACACAGGGCCCCCTTTCGCTCTCGGCTCGACAGGCGCTGCCGGGCGGAGCGTTTCCAGCAACTCGCGTCCGGGATAGCCGGCGCGTCCGTAGCCGGTGACGCTGCGCGCCGCCGCCTCGCTGCCGAGGACGGCGCACCGTCGCAGGTCGAGGTCGAGGAGAAGACCGGCGAGGAATCCGGCGGCGAAGACGTCGCCCGCGCCGGTGGGGTCGACAGCGGCGGCCACGCGGGCAGGCAGCTCGAATCGCTCGTCGCGCCCGATGATCTCGACGCCGCGCCTCCCTTTCTTGCCCGCGACGACGGCGCCCTCACGCCTGAGCAGCCGGTAGCAGCCGTCGAATGTGGGCTTGCCGGTCAGTAGCTCTGCCTCGCGCTCGTTCAGAAACAGCACGTCGGTCCGTTTCAGGACGGGGGCAAGCGCTTCCGTCCCCAGCCTGCAGTACAGCTCGCCGGGGTCGAAGCTCAGCGTCACGTCATCCGGCAACGCCTTCACGAGCGCGAGCTGCGTCGCCAGCTCCCCCGCGCGGGCGAGCGACGTGATGTGGAGGCAGCGGGCACCGCCGAGCGAGCGCCAAGTGGCCACGGGATCGAGCGCCGGAGGGTCGGCGGCGGGAAGGACGCGCAACGTGCGCTCCCCGCTCTCGTCGACGATGACGACACACCGGGCGCTGCGTCCGCCACGCAAGACCTGCGAGACATCGACGGGCGCCAGGTCCGCCAGCAGCCGCTCGCCTTCGGGGTCCGCGCCCACGCTGCTTATCATCGCCGTCCGGAAGCCGAGCCGGGCGAGGGCGTAGGCGGCGTTGGCCGCCTGTCCGCCGCCGGACTGCGCGGGGCTCACGCCCGCCTTCTTAAGTCGCGCGGCCAACCGCCCGTACTCCCTGCGGCTTATGGTCTGCTCGGAGCCCGAGAGCATCCGCAGGCCGGAGACTGCCGTTAGGGAAGGGACGAAATACGTCTCGTCGACGTTGATGGCGCCGAAACCGATTACGTCTATCATCGAGCGCTCCCACATTATAGCAGGGCGAGGCGCAAGGGTGTGCTGCGGTGCAGCCGGACGCGCGCGTTACCGATAACCACCTAGAGGCGTATGCCAAAAGGAGTAGCAGCGATGCGGCCGGCCTTCCCACGCCGGGGAAGACACGACTCCGCGCAGACGAAAACCAGGCAGCAGGGACATGGACGAGTATATCCGGAGGGAGAAGCGGCTGGCGGCGGCGGCGGGATCGGTTGTGATCAGGCGTCTCGCCGACGACCCCCATTTACGGCGGGCGGCGTTCGGCGCGGCGGTTTTCGCTTCCCTGCTGGCGCTGGGCACGACGGGGTACATGCTGATCGAGGGCTGGCCCCTCCTCGATGCCCTGTTCATGACGGCCATCACCCTTTCCACCGTCGGCTACGGGCAGATCCATCCCCTTTCGACGGGGGGAGTGATATTCAGCATTTTCCTCATTGTGTTCGGCGTGGGCGCGGTACTCTACGTGCTCAACGCCACAATTCAGGCGGTGTTCGAGGGACACCTGCGGGAAGTCCTGGGGGTTAGAAAGATGAGGACCAAGATCGACTCCCTGCGGGGACATTACGTTGTCTGCGGTTTCGGCCGCGTGGGACAGGAGGTCGCTCAGGAGCTGGAAGCCCAGCGAGTGCCGTTCGTCGTGATCGAGAGCGATCCCGAGAACCAGGAGCGGGCGCGAACCCTCGGCTATCTCTATATAGCCGAGAACGCGACCTCTCAGGAGGCGCTGCTGGCTGCCGGGGCCCGCCGTGCGCGCGGACTGATCGCGGCCGTGGGCAGCGACGCCGAGAACACCTATATCACCCTGTGCGCGCGTTCCCTCAAGCCGGGGCTGTTCATTGTCGCGCGGGCCGGCTCGCCTATCGGCGAGGAGCGCCTGCGCCAGGCAGGAGCCGACAAAGTCATCTCACCCTATCGCATCGGCGGACGTACCATCGCCTTCGCCGCGCTCTATTCCTCCGACGCCGATTTCGTCGACTCGATGCCGGGCAACCGCTGGGTGGCGGAGATGCGCATCGACGAGGGGTCGAACATGGAGGGTCTCACGGTTGAGGAGATGCTGCGGGGGCGGCCCGGCCTGAAGGCGGTCCTGGCCGTGCAGACGGCGGACGGGCAGTTGACGGTGGGGCCGCAGGGAGACAGGCAGCTGCAGGCCGGCGACTGCCTGATCGTGCTCGGGGAGGAGAAGAGCCTGACGCCGCTGCGACTCCGGCAGGAGGCGGACGGCGGCGCAGCGCCGGTCGAAGAAAGACGGGCAGGATAACAGCCGCGGCCGCGAACAACTCCGGCCCCGTGAGACATCGCAGAGTAGCGGGCCGGTCGCGCGGCACTAAGGGGTTACGAGCCGGTCTTGTCTTTGACCAGATAGGCGCAACTGCTGGCCTCGTCCTCCGTGGAGACGCCGACGGGCTGCACTTCCGCTCTCAGTAGCCGCGCCAGGAGCCGCTGATCGTGCGCACAGACTTCGCTGTGCTCGTTGGCGATTCGGGGACAGGGACAGCCGTGACCCAGCAGTAGATAGCCGTCCTTCGTCTTCCGGGCCTCAAAGACGAGCCCTTCCCCGGCGAGAAGGGCGGTAACCTCCCCCACCCGCTCTTTTAGCGTCCGGCCGGTGATGCGCCCCGCGTAGGTCTCGGCCACGCGGTCGGCCATCTTCTCGAAGATGACTTCCGCCAGGTCGACGCCGCTCTTTCCCTTCGTCTCGTCGGGCTTCAGCGTCACCAGCTCGTCGATGATCCGGTTCGTCAGGCGGATGTAGCTTCGAGGGAAGAGGTCCTCGCCGTGCTCGGTGAGGGAGAAGACGTAATGGGGCCGGCCGACGTTACGACGCTTCTGGACCATGCTAACGTAGTTGTCGCGCATGAGGATGTCGAGGTGCCGGCGGATGGTAGCGGGGGCGAGGTGCAGCTCCTTCGTTAGTTCGTCGACCGTGGCGTGCTTGCGCCGCCGCAGTATCTCGAGGAGCGTCTGGCGGGTGCTTTCCATTTCGACCGCTTGGAATCTGAGAATAGCTAAGCTGCGAGACAAATGTACCAGTAACAGGGGCCTGCTGTCAAACTTGATGCGCTTTTCATGCTTTTATCAGCACATATCGTCGCGCCCTATTGGGGGACGCGCGGGGTTGTTCACAAGCGGCAGCGGCCATATCATTGGAAAGCGAGAGAGAGATGACCATAGCAGACCCACCACCCCGGATCCCTGACCTGGCGGAAGAAGTGCGCCACAACGTGCTGATCGCCTCGCTTGAGGCGCTGACGGCGTGGGCGCGCCGCTCGTCGGTCTGGCCGATCATGTGGGGGCAGGCCTGCTGCGCCATAGAGATGATAGCCATGGCCACCTCGCGCTACGACATGGCGCGGTTTGGCATGGAGGTGATGCGCGCTTCGCCCCGGCAGGCTGACCTCATGATCGTCGCGGGCACGATAACGTGGAAACTCGCCCCCTCGATACGACGCGTCTATCTCCAGATGGCGGAGCCAAAGTGGGTGCTGGCGATGGGCGGTTGCGCCATTACCGGCGGCCCGTTCGCCTACGGCTACAGCACGCTGCCAGGCGTCCGCACGGTCATCCCTGTCGACGTTTTCGTGCCCGGTTGTCCGCCGCGGCCGGAGTCGCTGCTGACGGGGCTGATGATGCTCCAGGAGAAGATCAAGCGCGAGGCGGCGGAAGGGCGCTGGCAGCGCGACGAGCCTTCGGGCGATTTCAGCGCCTACCTCCCGCCGGACGACCCGATCCGCAAAGAGCTGGAGTCGCTGTTCCCGCCCTACGCCGGAAAGTAGGACTCTCTCCTTCTACCCCCTTCAACCCATTGCACGCAGGCGTCCTGTCCCGCAGCCACGGGTTTGTTCCGCCGTCTCCGCCTCCAGATTAGCGGTGCCAGAAGCGCTCGCTTTCCTTCTGCTGGGCGTAGAAGCGGAAGGTGAAGGCCCAGGTCGAGAGGCCGAGTATCAGGGCGCCAAACAAGAAGAACCAGCGCCAGAGCTGCGAGGGGCTGCCCGCGGTACCGGCAGAGGGCAGGTTCTGAGCCGTCGCGTTGGCGGCAGCGGCTACCACCGCCGCTTCCGGCGTGGGCGTCGGCGTGGCAACGCTCGACTGCGGCGCGGGCGAAGGCGTGGAGGTGGCGGTGCCGGTGGGCTTTGGCGTCGCCGTCCCCGTGGGCTGAGGTGTGACGGTGCCCGTAGCCGTCGGCTGAGGGGTGCTCGTGCGGGTGGCGGTCGCCGCGCCGGTGGGCGTAGGCGTCGGTGGCGCGGGCGTGGCCGTGCTCGTGGGCGCTGCCGCGACCTCGACGCTCCCGCCACTCGTTTCAGCCGCTATCGGCTCATTCTGGGGGTCCCAGAGGAGGGCGCTCGTTATGGAGAGGGCGCTCGTGCCCGTAGCCTTCGCCTGAAAGCGGATAACGGCAAGGACGCCCGAGCCGCTGGCGGGCGGAGCAGGCTGAATGAGAGTGAAGTCGTAATCGACCGTGCCGGCGGCGTTATCGGCCGCGTTGGTGACGATCTCGCCGGGGCCCTCCGACGGGCCGGGGAACGTGCCAGCGTACACCTGCACGCCGTCGCGGCTGAGATTGGCATCGACCACTTCCAGGACAGCCGGGTCGAACGTGAGGTGGAACGAGGCGCTGTAGAGGTTGGTGACATCGCTGATGCGTATGGACACGTCCGTCGTCTCCCCCACAACGATGCTGCTGGTAGCGGGGTCGACGGCGACGGCGGGGCCTGCGGCATCGGTGCCGCTGCCCGGCAGCGGGCCGAAAGCAAGAAGCACGAACGCCGCTGCCAGAGCAGCCTTCGCCGGCCAGAGCAGCCATCGCTGCCTCCGGGGCATGAGCAGTCCTCCCGCTAGATGCGTCTGTATCTGTATCGGCAGGCGGAGAACGGTTCGACAGGACGGAGGCGGGGAAAGAGGCCCCTGGAAAACAATGAGGGCGGAGACCTGCTCCGCCCTCGACCATCATGTTTATGTTGAAGCGGCGTCCGTACGTCGCGGCCGTCGCGTCTAGACCTCCGTCTTTAGCTCCTCGTACGCTGCCTTCACCTCTTCGATGGAGGCCCCGTCCTCGAGGGTGGTGGCGTCGCCGATAGGCGCCTCCATGGCGACCGCTTTGAGAAGACGCCGCATGATCTTGCCGCTCCGCGTCTTCGGCAGCTTCTTCACCAGGATCACCTTTTCAGGCGTGGCGATCGGGCCCATAGTCGCCCGGATGTGGGCCTTGATCTCCTTCTCCATCTCGCTCGAGGGCTGGTAGCCTTCCCTGAGGATGGCGAAGATGGTGATCGCCTCGCCCTTCACCTCGTCCGGCTTGGCGATGGCCGCCGCTTCGGCCACGGCCGGGTAGGAGACGGCCGCGTTCTCGAGCTCGAGGGTGCCGAGTCGGTGGCCGGCGACCTTGATGACCTCGTCGGCGCGGCCGAGGAGCCAGAAGTAGCCGTCGCTGTCCTGGATCGCGTAGTCGCCGGTAAGGTAGTTGCCGGGGAAGCGACGCCAGTAGGCGTCTTTGTAGCGCTCTTCGTCCTTGTAGAGCGTCATCAGCATGCCCGGCCAGGGCTTCTTGATGACGAGCAGCCCCTTCTCGCCTGCAGCCACCTTGTTGCCGCTCTCGTTGACCACTTCCGGCACGATGCCGGGAAGCGGGAAGCTGGCGGAGCCGGGCTTGAGCGGCGGCATCTGGATAGCCGGCGCCTGCGAGATCAGGATCCCTCCCGTCTCCGTCTGCCACCACGTGTCGACGATGGGGCAGCGGCCCTTTCCGACGTGGTTCCAGTACCAGAGCCACGCTTCGGGGTTGATGGCTTCGCCGACGCTTCCGAGGAGCCTCAAACTGCTGAGGTCGTACTTCTCCAGCCACTCAGCCCCCGCCTGCATGAACATGCGAATGGCGGTAGGAGAGGTATAGAGTACGTTGACGCGGTATTTCTGGATGATCTCCCACCAGCGGCCGAGGTCCGGGTGGTTGGGCGCACCCTCGTACATCACGCTGGTGGCGCCGTAAGCGAGGGGGGCGAAGACGATGTAACTGTGGCCGGTGACCCAGCCGATGTCGGCGGTGCACCAGTAAACGTCGTTCTCTTCGACGTTGAAGACCCACTTGAACGTGGAGTGGGTGTAGACCATGTAGCCGCCGGTGGAGTGGACCACCCCCTTCGGTTTGCCGGTGGTGCCTGACGTGTAGAGGATATACAGGGGATGGCTCGACTCCACCGGCACAGGCTCAACATATTCCTCCGCCTGGGCGATGAGCTCGTGGTACCAGAAGTCGCGCCCTTCGGCCATCTCGACGTCGACGCCGGCGCGCTTCACCACCACCTGCTTCTGAACGGTGGGGGAAAGCTTCATCGCCTCGTCGGCGACTTTCTTCAGAGGGAAGGTGCTTCCACGGCGGAAGCCGCCGTCGGCCGTGACCAGGACCTTCGCCTCCAGGTCGTTGAGCCTGTCGGCGAGCGCCTGCGCGGTGAAGCCGGAGAAGACGGCGGTGAACACTGCCCCGAGGCGGGCGCAGGCGAGCATGACAATCGGCAGTTCAGGGATCATGGGCAGGTAGATGCCGACCTTGTCGCCTTTGCCGACGCCGAGCTTCTTCAGCATCGAGGCGCACCTGTTGACATCTCGGGTCAGCTCGGCGTAGCTAATCACGCGCGTGTCGCCCGGCTCCCCCTCCCAGTAGTAGGCCACCTTGTTTCTTCGCGGGCCTTCGGCGTGCCGGTCGGCGCATAGGTAGGAAGCGTTGAGCTCACCGCCGATGAACCATTTCGCGAACGGTTCGTCCCATTCCAGCACCTTGTCCCACGTCCTGAACCACTCCAGTTTCCGAGCCTCCTCTGCCCAGAACTCCTCCGGGTCTTCGATGGACTTTTCGTAGAGATCGAAGTATCTCCGGCGGGGCCAGTATTCGATCGTGCCGTTGCTCTGCGGAGAACCAGTCAAGTCAGCGTACCTCCTTTAGTCCGCCGCGGGGCGCCGCGGACACAAAGCTCCGCCGCACCCACGCGCGAGAATCACTTGCGCGACTGGGCAAGAACCAGTTTCCCGGGCGCAGCGCCCGCTACAGGACCTTCTGCGCCCTTACCAGGGTTTGGCAACGCCTGAGCGCATTACCGGCTTCTTCGGCGCCCTTTTGTTGGCGGCCCGAATCAGCCCTCGATTTCAGACTAACATCAGTCGGGTTAAAATGCTATACGCAATTCGCGCCGGAAAGTCTACGCGCAATTACCTAGCTCCTGATCGCGCGCCGGACTTGCAGCTCGAGTCGTCGGCAGCCCGGTGAGGAGAGCCGGCGTTTACGCGAATGAGAATGCGATGACCGAAGCCGTCCTCTGGGACCTCGATGGCGTGCTCGCTGATACCGCGCCGTACCACTTCCAGGCGTGGCGTGAGCTGTTTCGCCGCGAGGGCAAGGAGATCAGCGAGGACGATTTCGTCCGCACTTTCGGCCTCAGGAATGCGGCGATCCTGCGCGACATCCTGGGAGAGCTGCCGGAGGAGCGCGTGGAGGAGCTGGCGCGCGCGAAGGAGGAACTCTTTCGCTCAGCGATCAGCCGCGGGATGCGGGCCAATCCGGGCGCGCTGCCGCTGCTGGAGCGACTGCGCGAGGCAGGCAAGAAGATGGCGATAGTGTCTTCCGCGCCGCGGCAGAACGTGGAAACGATACTCGATAGTCTGGGCGCGCGGCCCTACTTCGACACGCTGATCGCGGAAGAGGATGCGCCCCGCGGCAAGCCCGACCCGCAGGGGTATCTCCTCGCCGCGGAGCGGCTGGGGGTGCCGCCGGAGCGGTGCGTGGTTATCGAGGACGCTCCCGGCGGCGTCGAGGCGGCCAAACGAGCCAGCATGCGCTGCATTGGGCTGGCGGCGGGCAGGGCGCCGGAGACGCTACGAGAGGCGGACATTGTCGTGAGAAGCCTGGGGGAAAGCGAAGTCTACTCATTCCTCGGCGTCTGACGCTCAACGGCCCGCTGTCAACGGCAATCGCAGGCGGAGGGAGGCTCGACGAGGCTCGAGTTCAGAGCGGCAATGACGGCATCGAGGGAGTTCATCATCCCGTCCTTGTTGAGGTCGAACGCGGGACTGACCTGAGGGTAAGGATCGGGTACGGGGTCGCCGTCGGCGGGGTCATCGTCCTGGACGGCGAACACCCTCTGGAGAACGCGCACGTAGTCCAGGCCGTTCGCCATAGCGTCGCCGTTGACGTCGGCGATCTCCTTATCATCGTCGCAGCCGTCCCCGTCGCTATCGGGAAGTGTCGGCGATGTCCCCCATCCTCTGACCTCAATTCCGTCCCCTATGCCGTCGCCGTCGCTATCCTTCAGGGAATCGCTCGAGCCGAGGATGGCCTCGACGGCGGCGGGCAGGCAGTCCCTGTCCGCGTCAGAGGGCAGCGAGCACGAAGGCCGGCTACCGGCATCAAGGGGATCGCTGCCGAGGAGGACCTCCGCCCCGTCGATGACGCGGTCACCGTCGCTGTCGCGGAGGGCGGGATTCGTCGAATGGGCAGCCTCGTCCGCGTCTGGCAGCAGATCGTTATCGGCGTCATCGTCGCAAGCGTCGCCGACGCGGTCTTCGTAGGGGTTCGTGACGTCGTCTCCGGGAACGACGGGGCCGTTGTCGATGCGGCCGAGAAGCGTGTTGGCCTGATCGGGATTGAAGACGAGGGGGCAGTTGTCTTCGTCATCGGAGACTGTGTCGCCGTCGGCATCGGGCTCGGCGAGGAACACGAACGCTTCGCCGGCGTCGAGCGACGTCCCGACGTCCGACCACGGCGCCCCGGCGATGAAATCGTCCTGTCCGTCTCCGCTCACGTCCGCCAAAGCGATGGCGCGGGCGAAGAAGGCGAATCGCTCCGGCTGCGGGTCCTCGAAGAAGATGAACTCGTCGAGCGCCGGGCCGAGATAGATATACGCCTCGCCGCCGCTGGTCGCCGCCAGGCCGCCGGAGTCGGCGTCATGCACCCCGATGACGGCATCGGCGTAGCCGTCGTTGTTGACGTCCCCCGTGGTGAGCGCAAAGCCGAAGTAGGCGTCGAGCTCGGGGACGACCTCCTGCAGCATCTTCGAGAACTGGAGCGAGGGGGCCGCGAAGACAAACACCTGGCCGGCGCAGGCGTGCGGCAGCACGTCGGAACCATAAGCGCCCACCATCACGTCGTCATCGCCGTCGCCATCGAAATCGCCGGACGTGACGGCCCGCCCGAAGAAGGCCCCGCTCATCGGCTCGGGGTCTTGCAGGAGGGAGGGCGCGCCGAGAGCGGGCGCGACGAAGACGAAGGCCTGGCCGGCATCGACGAAGCCGCCCGCCACGTCTGAGTCGGGCGCGCCGACGATGACATCGTCGTCGCCGTCGCCCTCGAGATCCCCGGTAGCGACCGCGCGGCCGAAATAGGCCTGGGCCTCGGGCTGCGGGTCCTGAAGGGAGTAGTACGAGGTGAAGCCGGGCCCAAGGAAGACGAAGGTCTTCCCGGCCCGCGTCAGACCGCTCACCGGCGTTTCCGGCGCGCCCACGACAAGGTCGAGGTGGGAATCGTTATTGACGTCGCCGGTGGCGAGGGCACCGCCGAAGCGGGCGTTAGTCTCCGGCGACGGGTTGTCGATGGCAGTGACGGCGGAGAAGTCCGGGCCGCGCATGATGAAGACGCGCCCCGCGCCATCGGTGGCGCCGACGTCGGCGTATGGGGCGCCGGCGATGACGTCGTCCAGCGTGTCGCCGTCCATGTCGCCGGCGGCGAGCGCCCAACCGAAACGCGCCCCACTTTCGGGCACGGGCTGGCGCAGGGTCGGGCCGGCGGCGAGCGTTGGGGCGGCGAAGACGTTGACCTCTCCCGCGTTGGCGAGGCCGTCGACGGATGCGTAGGGAGCGGCCACGGCGACCTCATCGTAACCGTCGCCGTCGAAATCGCCGCCCGTTACCGCGAATCCGAAGTATGAATAGGCTTGCGGCGTCGTCGACCGGAGCGTGATGGCGTCGCCGAAGCCGGCGCGGGCGCCATCGGCGAGCAAGGCCGCGGCGGCCAAGACGCAGAGCATCGGCAGAAGCGGCGCCCGGCGGGAAGAAAGCAAGGCGTTCTCCTTCCCGGTCAAGGGACGGCGAACGGGGCCGTCCAGAACAGCAACGTATCGGCGGGGAAGGTTGTTACACGCCTGCGGGCGGCTTGCGGCTTAACGCTCCTCGACTACGCCCTGGCGAATTCTGCCTCGTATGACCACGCAGAGCGCTCCAACTTCGTTTCTCAGCACCGCGCCCCAAAGGACGCGGCATCTCTGCTCCACACGGCTCCGCGCGGTCCTTCGAATGCGATCGCCGGCCTCATTCTTCCGTTCCTTATGCCCCGGCCTTCAGGCTGGGGTGTAGTTGAACGCTCGGGGCGCTTTCACGCCGCACTTCTAGACCGGCCACAGCTCCTGCGTTAGGACCGCAACTCTGCCAGGAAGTCGATGATAAGGCGGTTGACCTCCTCCGGGCGTTCCTGCTGTGTCCAGTGGCCGCACTCCCTGATCGTCTCCACCCTGAGGTTAGGCACCCAGCGCTCCATCCCCTGCGCCGTCTCGGCCTTGAGGATGGGGTCGCCCTCGGCGCAGACCATCAGCGACGGCACGGTGACTTTACGGCCACGGAGATAAGCTGTCAACTCCCAGTTGCGGTCGATGTTGCGGTAGTAGTTGATAGGACCGGTGAGGCCGCTCTTGCGGAAGGCGGCCGCGAACGCCGCCACCACTTCCGGGGTGATGAAGGCGTCGTTGACGGCGATCCGCCGCATCGTGCTCTCTAGGAACCTCTCAAGGTCCGCCCCGATATCAGCTTCGGCCCGTCCCGGCTCCTGGAAGTAGAGGATGTAGTTGAAGCGGCCGTCGGGGAGCAATTTCATGGCGTCGGTAGGCCGCCGCGAGCCGCGATTGGTGAACGGCGTGTTGAGCGAGATCACGCGCTCGACCCGCTCCGGCGCCAGCAGCGCCCACTGCCAGACGATGATGCCGCCCCAGTCGTGGCCGACGATGACCGCCTTCTCGAGGCCGAGGGCGTCGAGGAGGCCCGTGAGATCGCCGACGAGGTGGTGGATGGTGTAGGACTCAATACCCTCGGGGACGTCCGTGTCGCCGTAGCCCCGCAGGTCAGGCGCGATGACGCGGAAGCCGGCAGCCGCGAGCGCGGGGATCTGAAAGCGCCACGAGTACCAGAATTCGGGGAAGCCGTGCAGCAGGAGCACGGGGAAGCCCTCGCCCTGCTCCACGTAGTGCATGCGTATGCCGTTGGTCTCCGCGGACCTGTGGCTCCACGGCTCGTCCGCCATTGCCGTCTCCCCGCGCTACTCTGCGACCAGGGGCGTGCTCAGCAGGGCCCCGCCATCGACAACGATTTCGGCGCCGGTGGTATAGCTGGAGGCATCAGACGCCAGGTAGATCGCGGCGCCCGCTATCTCGTCCGGCTCGCCGATACGGCCCATCGGCATGTGCGCCGCCAGCGCCGCCTTCTGCCGCCTTGCCTCCTCCGGCGGCAGGTGGAACCAGTGGGAATCGAGCATTTTACTGGTGATGGCGCCGGGCGCGATGGTGTTGACCTGGATATTGTAGGGCGCGAGCTCGGCGGCAAAGGCGAAGGTCACCATGCGCACGGCCGCCTTCGAGATGCTGTAGATGCTGACCCCACGCTCCGGCTTGAAGGCGTCCACGGAGGCGATGTTGATGATCTTCCCGCCGCCCTGCTCCTTCATCACCCGCGCCACCCGCTGGCTCAGGAAGTACAAGCCCTTCAGATTGACGTTCATTATCGTCTCCCAGAGCCGTTCGTCCGACTCCAGGACGCTGCCCATCGCGGGGCTGGCGCCGGCGTTATTGACGAGGATATCGATCCGGCCGTAGCGCTCCATCACCGCATCGACCACCTTCTGGATGTCTTCCATGTGCCCGAGGTGTGATTGGAGCGGCCAGCAGTCGCCGCCGGCAGCGCGGATCTCCTCCGCCGTTGCCTCGAGGTCGTTCATCTTGCGGCTGGTGATGACGACCCTCGCGCCCGCCTTTGCGAAGCCCTCGGCGATGCCCTTGCCGATGCCGCGTCCGCCGCCGGTGACGATCGCCACCTTCCCCTCGAGCGAGAATCTCGTGAGGTCAAACACCTGTGGTCTCTCCCTTCGATACCGTTTGCTTCAGCCCATTGGATCCCGCGCGCGCTGCGTCCGGCCGTCCGCTAATCGCTGCCGCCGTTCTCGCCCCGGCGCCTGCGGAGGAACTCCTCAAGATCGTGTATCAGAGCTTCGCTGGACGGGAACTCGACCTGCTCTCCCTCTTCGCCGGCGGGCTGCTCGCCCCCCAGCGCTGCGTCGACGCGACGCTCGAGCTCGCGGACGTAGGCCGCCGCTTCCGGATTACGGGCGATGACCGTGTTGACCTGCTCCTCAAAGCGTTTCACTGCCTCGTCGAGGTCTTCGAGGTCAATCCCCAGCCCGAACAGGCTATCGACGGAGTGGAGGAGCGCGGAGGCGACCTTCGGGTTCTGGGTGACGCCGAGGTAGTGGGGAACGCTTGCCCAGAGGCTTATCGCCGGGAGCTCTTCGCGCAGACAAGCGTCGTGGATGGCGCCGAGTATGCCCGTTGGGCCCTGGTAGCGGGTGGGGCCGATGTTCATGTCACGGAGCCGGGCAATGAGAGCGGCGTCGGTGGCGAAGCCGATGAGGGGCACCGGCCGCGTATGCGGCGTGTCGGCGAGCATGGCGCCGAGCGTCACGACCATGCTCACCCCGCACTGCCGCGCCAGATCGATCACCTCGCCCGTGAAAGCTTTCCACTTCAGGTGCGGCTCGTTGCCCACGAGGATAACGAGATCGCGCGGTAGCGAGGGGTCCCTGTGATAGTAGTAGGCGTTTGCCGGCCATTCGAGCTGTCGCTGGAAGTCGGCGCCGACGCGGACGATGGGACGCGTGCTCGTGAAGTCGTAGAACTCCTCGGCGTCGATGTCGGCGAAGCGGCGGGCGTCCCACTTGTCAATGAGCACGCGCAGCGATGCGGTCGCGGCTTCGGCGGCGTCGTTCCAGCCGGCGAAGGCGACGAGGAGAAGGGGGTCGCGCAGTTCAGGTAGCTCTTCGACTCTTGTATACTGCATCTCAATCGAGTCGCACGATCTTCCTTCGAGTATAGCAGACCGCGTGAACGCTGAGGCAATGAGTCAGCGTCTCGCGTCGGCACGGAGCGCTAGACATAGGTGAGGAATCATGGATGACAAAGTCGCGGCCGGCGGGCAAGATGCCTGCTCTATTAAGGATACAGCGCCTGGGGCTTTTCCCGCGAAGGCGCTCTTTGAGCCGGAATCCGTCGCGGTCGTCGGGGTGCCGCGGACGCTGAAGCCTGGTCAGATATTCCTGCTGGGGCTGCTGAATCCCGGCTACCGCGGCCGCATCTATCCCGTCAACCCGAACGCGGAGGAGATCGCCGGGCTGCGCTGCTACCCGTCCGTCTCGTCGCTGCCCGAGACGCCCGACCTCGCGATCATCGTCGTGCCGACGGCGGCGGCGGTGCCGGTCGTGGCCGAGTGCGCGGAGAAGGGGGTGAAGGCGGCCGTCCTCTTCACGGCCGGCTTCTCGGAGGCGGGGACGGAGGAGGGACGGCAGCGGGAGGCAGAGGCGCTGGCGGCGGCGCGTCGGACCGGCATGCGGCTTCAGGGCCCGAACTGCATGGGACTCTACGTACCCAAGTCGGGCCTGGCGATGTTCCCCGCCATGCCGCCGGACGTAGGCCCAATATCGTTTGTATCGCAGAGCGGGTCGCTGTGCAGCTTTCTTGTCGGCGTCGGGCACGGACGCGGCCTCGCCTTCAGCAAGGTGGTGAGCATAGGCAACCAGGCGGACCTCGAGGCGTCGGACTTCTTCGAGTTCCTGGCCGATGACCCGGAGACGGAGGTCGTCGGGGCGTACATCGAGGGGGCGAAAGACGGGCGGCGTCTGCGACGGGCGATGGAGCGGGTAGCGCAGCGCAAGCGGCTCGTGGTCTGGAAAGCGGGGCGCACGGCCTCGGGCGCGAAGGCGGCGAACTCGCACACGGGGTCGCTTTCGGGCGAAGCGGAGGTGTGGTCGGGGCTGCTGCGGCAGGTGGGAGCGATCCAAGCGCGCGACATGGACGAGATGGTGGACGTGCTCGTCGCCTGCCGCTACGTGCCGCCGGACTCCGGGCGTCGCATCGCGATACTGGCGGGCCCCGGCGGGCCGGCGGTGTCAGCGTCGGACGCCTGCGAGGAGAACGGGCTGACGCTGGCGCAACTATCGGCGGGGACGCAGGAGGTGCTGCGGGCCATCATCCCGGCCGCGGGCACAAGCGTGCGCAACCCTGTCGATATGGGGATGGTGATCGTCGGCACGAGCGAGATCTACTACCGGGCGACGGAGGCGACAGCGATGGACCCGAACGTCGACGCCCTGCTGGTGATCGGCGGCGCGCCGATGGGAGGGACGATGGAGCCGTACGCGGCGACGATCTCCGACATCTCGCGGCGGACGGGGAAGCCGATCATGCAGTCGTCAGTGGGCGGGGGCGAGATCCTGTTCGACAAGGCGTTCGCGCGGCACGGAGTGCCGTCGTACTCGAGCCCGGAGCGCGCGCTCTGGGCCTACTCGCGCGCCACGCGGCGCGTCATCACCTGAACGTTCAACGATTGCACAGCGCGAGATCTCAGGGTCGTCGCATCAATAAGCGGGCGCGGTGCGGCTCAGCACGAGGCGCCACGCCGCCCACCCCATGGCGCTGATGACGATCCCCTCGATGACCGCCAGCGCGCGCAGCCCGACGACGTCGGCTATCGCGCCGGCAAAGACCGCGCTTATCGGAAAGACGGCGACGACCGTGAACATGAGGCCGAGTACGCGGCCCCTGATCTCGTCGGGAAGGCGCAGCAAGAGGAACGTCTCGTAGGCAGCGAAGAGGGCGCTTTCGGAGCCGCCGGCCACGAAAAGGACGGCTCCCGTGAGCGCCGCCCACTGCGAAAGGCCGTAGACTATTGCCGCCAGCCCGGTGCCCAGCACGCCGGCGAACATCAGCAGGCCGATCTGCCGCTCCTTCCCGAACGTCGCGACGCTCATCGCGCCGATCACGCTGCCCGCGCCCAGGCTCGCGCTCAGCGCCCCGAACGTCTCCGGCCCGGCGTCCAGCTCCTGCCGCACGAAGAGCGGAAGCAGCAGCACGTACGACTGGCCGAGGACGAAGGGGATGAGCATCGCCGCCGTGATGCGCAGCAGCTCCTTGTGGGCTACAAGATAGTCGTAGCCCTCCCGCAACTCCTGGACGACGCCCGACGCCGCGCGCTGCGGCACCCGTCCGAAGGCTGCGGCGACGGCGAGCATCATAAGCAGGGCGATTACGTACGATCCGGTCGTGACGAAGTACGCCGCGGCGATCCCCAGCGCGCCGATGAGCACGCCGCCCGCGGCCGGCCCGGCGACGTTCGGCAGGCTGTGGCTGACCGAGTTCAGCGAGATCGCGTTCATCAGGTGCTCCTGAGGCACCAGGCGCGCCGTCATCGCCTGGCCGGTGGGGAAACGCACGGCGAAGAGCACGCCGCCGACACCCGACACCAGCAGCAGGTGCCAGATGGCGACAAGGTCGAAGGCCACGAGCACGCCGATCGTGACCGCCGTAGTCAGCGCGACGACGTTGCCAAGGATGAGGAGGTTGCGCCGGTTGAAGCGGTCGGCGAGCATGCCCATCGGTATCGAGCCCAGGCCGAAGGTCACCGCCCACACGGCATCGACGGCGCCCAGCAGCAGCGCCGAGTCGGTGAGCTGGACGATGAGCCAACCCTGGGCAGTGAACTGCACCATGATGCCGACAGCGACAATCAGGTTGCTGAACCAGAAGAGTCGGAACTGCGGGTAGCCGAGCGACACGATGGGACGGCGTATCCACGCCCAATCGCTCTCCGCGCGGGCTGCGTCGCTCTCGGGCAGGAAAACTTCGGAGTCGGGCGGAACAACCATGCCATGCCCATTCTAGGCGAAGGACGCCCCTCGGAGACAGCGCGAAGCGGGCAATCCGCGTCGATGGCGCCGTCGACGTCGTGCGGCATCACAAGCAGCGGCGCGGAAAGGAGCATCTCCGCGGCGCTATAATGAGGCATCACCCCCGAAGGAGCGCAAGATGGTTGTTAGCAAGAGCATATCGCTGCAGACCAGGGGCAACGGCGACGCCAGCGACATCACGGACGCCGTCGCCAGGGCGGTCGCGGAATCGGGCGTGAGTTCCGGCGTCGTCACGCTGTTCTGCCCGGGCTCGACCTGCGGGCTGACGACTATCGAGTACGAGCCGGGCGCTGTCGCCGACCTCAACCAGGTGTTCGACGAGATCGTCCCCCAGAACCGCTACTACCGCCACAACGAGCGGTGGGGCGACAACAACGGTCACAGCCACGTGCGCGCGGCGCTCGTCGGGCCGTCGCTGGCGGTGCCTTTCGTGCGGGGCGCCTTGACCTTAGGCACATGGCAACAGATAGTACATCTGGACTTCGACATACGACCAAGGCGCCGCGAGGTCATCGCGCAGATCATCGGCGAGTAGGGCAGGAAGAAGGGCAGAAGGGAGAGCGGCGTGAGGGTTCTCGTGCTGGGCGTGGCGCTCCTGGGCGGGGTGCTTTTCGGCCTTCTTGTCTCCAACGGCTGTGAGATGATCAACGGGGATCCTGCGCCCACGCCCACGCTCACCCCCACAGTCACCCCCACTCGCCCGCCGCTGCCGACCCAGGAGCCTACCCCCGTTCCCACGCCCACGCCCTCGATTGCCCCGGGCGCGGCGATAATCATCGGCGGCGAGGTGCGGACGCGCGGCGACCCCTCGACGGCCAACCCGGAGGTTGGAGTGCGACAGGACGGCGAAACGGTGAACGTCGTCGCCGCAGTGCAGGGCGAGAACTGGCTCGTGGGCAGCCAGACGTGGGTGTCGAGCACGCCGGCGTGGGCAAGCGAATGGCTCCAGCTCGACGACGGCAGCTACGTGTTCGGCGCCTTTGTGTTCCGCCTCGGCCCCGACGAGACGTCGCCCCTCATCGACCCGCAGGGTCAGGAGAAGTGGATCGACATCAATCTGTCGACGCAGACGGCGGCGGCGATGATCGGCGACACTGCAATTCACGTCGCCCTCGCCACCACCGGCAGCCCCGACTTCCCCACTCCTAAGGGGTCGCACGTGATCCAGCCTGACGGCCGCATCGCGGTGGAGCGCATGACGGCGGCGCAGGCGGGGTACCCGCCCGGTCAGGCGCAATACGACGTCGAGCGCGTCCTCTTCACGCAGTACTTCGACCGCTACGGCAACGCCATTCACCTCAACTACTGGCGTCCGGAATCCGTGTTCGGCAGCACGCCGACGAGCCACGGCTGCGTGGGACTCCAGCTCCACGACGCGCAGTACTTCTGGCTTTTCGGCGCGCCGGGCATGCGCGTCGAAGTCCACGATTGACCTCTCAGCGCCGCGACATCTAGACTCCAGCCGGTTTCCAGACCCCTATCGAGGCGCGCCATGAGCAAAGACAAGGCGGAGGGACGCAGCGACTGCGCCCGCTGCGGCAGCTACGTGTCCTACTCCCCAACTACATGGACGCACCCGCGGAGAGGCATGCCGCTCTCTGATACGTCTGCTGTTGACCACGGCCTTTCGCTTTCTTAGACTCATGATGACCTCAAAGGACCGAGAATGACCCCAGCGGGAGCTACCGACCTCTTTCTGGACGTAAACGGCATCCGCCTCCACCTGCTCGATTGGGGCGGCGAAGGCCAGACCATCCTCTGCGTTCACGCAAACGGCTACCTGGCCGCTCTGTGGCACCCCATCGCCGTCGTCCTGCGGGAGGAGCCCGCGCGTGTCCTCGCCCTCGACCTGCCGGGCTGCGGCGACAGCGAGCCTGCGCCCGGCTATAACTGGAGCGCGCTTGCCGACTACGTCGGCGGGACGATGCGGGCGCTCGACCTCGGCCCGTACGTGCTCGTCGGCCACTCGATGGGGGGCGCCTTCTCGGCCATCTGCGCCGCGCGCTACCCGCCGCTTGTGCGAGGCATCGTCCTCGCCGACCCCGTCATCCTCAAGCAGGCGTTCTACGCAAGGCCGGAGGTGGCCGAGCAGAGCGACTTCTACGGCGCGAGGAAGCGGCGTCGTTCGTGGCCGTCGCGGGAGGCGATGCGGGAGTCGCTTTCGGGCCGCGTGCCGTATTCGCGCTGGCGGCCGGAGTTCTTCGACCTCTTCGTGCAGGAGGCCGTGCGCGAGACGGACGACGGCGAGGTGACGCTCAAGTGCCCGCCGGAGACGGAAGTGGAGATCTACCGGCAGACGCTCTCCTACGACCTGTGGCCGGAGATAGCGCACGCGGACGTGCCGGCGATCGTGCTGCGGGGGACGTCGAAGGAGGGGTTTGCGTCGACGACGGCGCCGGAGCTGGCAGGGTGGTTGCCGCAGGGGGAGGACCGTCCGCTGCCGGACGCGTCGCACCACGTGCCGATGGAGCGTCCTGACGCCGTCATCCGCGCCGTCCGCGATCTCCTCTCCCGGCTCTCTGCCTGATCGACGACCCGCAAGCGAAGGGTGGTTCTGCCCACCCTCCCACCCAGTCTTGTCTGTGGGCAATCGGGGGGAGATCCTTTGCGACCCCCGCCTACCGGCAGGCAGGCCCGGCAGAGGGGACGCCCCTCTGCACTCCCCGGAGGCTCCGGCTGGCGGCCTACGAGGAAATGGCGAGGTCGTGGAGGAGGAGTTGGAGGGAGCCGTAGCCCCCGCGGTCTGAGCCAATCGAGTAGACGATATCGACCTTCGACCCCGCGCGCACCGGCGCGTCCCCCAGCCCGAAGCCGATCGCCGGCCACACAACGCGGCCATCCTTTAGCTTCAGGCGCAGGTGCTGGTCGTCCGCGCCCACCGTCCGCCCTTCGACGACCGTGACGCCGCGGCTCCAGAACACCGGCTCGGGGTTGCCCACGCCGAACGGCGCCATGCGCGAAAGCCACCGTATCTCGTCGCCGCCGACGTCCGCCAGCGGCGCCACCGCGTCGACGTCGATCACCGGCGTCAGCTCCAGCCCCGCCAGCCGTTCGCGCGCGCACGCCACCAGCCGCTCCCGTATCTCCGGCAGCCGCTCGTTCTCAGCGGTGAAGCCTCCCGCCTGCCGGTGCCCGCCGGAGCGCAGAAAGAGGTCGCCGCACTCGCGCAGGGCAGCGGCGATATCGAACTCTTCGATGCTGCGGGCACTGGCGCGGCTGATGGCGCCATCGGGGCTGTAGACGACGCACGGCCGGTAAAGCTCCTCGGCGAGTCGCGAGGCGACGAGTCCCGCCACGCCCGGGGCTATCGCCTCGCTGCCCAGCATGACGAGCGGCGCCCCCGCGTCTTGCTCGTCAAGCAAACGGCGCGCCACTTCGAGGGCGGCTGCCTGCTGGCGCTGCCGCTCGCGGTTCAGCCCGTCGAGCTCGCGCGCGAGCTTCCACGCCCGCGCCCGGTCCTGACAGAGCAGCAGTTCGAGACCGTGGCGGGCATGGGCAACGCGTCCGGCGGCGTTGAGCCGCGGCCCGAGCATGAACGAGAGGGCCTCCGTGTCCAGCGTGGAAGCGTCGACGCGCGCCACCTCCATCAGCGCCTGCAGCCCGCAGCGCTCCGTCCGCCGCAGCGCCTCGACGCCCCTTCGCGCCAGGTCGCGGTTGACGCCGGTAAGCGGCGCCATGTCGACGACGGTGCCCAGGGCGGCGAGGTCGAGGCAGCTTTCGGGGGGAAAGGGACGGCCCGAGGCGTCGCAGAGCGCGGAGGCAAGGAAATAGGCGAGCCCGGCGGAAGCGAGACCCTCGTAAAGTGAGCTGGAATCGACTTTCGGATTCACGATGGCGAGCGCGTCGGGGAGAAGCGCCGGCGGCACGTGGTGGTCGACGATGACGACGTCCATGCCGC
This sequence comes from Dehalococcoidia bacterium, assembly GCA_030018455.1. Taxonomy (NCBI): domain Bacteria; kingdom Bacillati; phylum Chloroflexota; class Dehalococcoidia; species Dehalococcoidia bacterium. The sequence goes on along the minus strand of JASEFU010000007.1, from coordinate 87,509 downwards.
AGTCGCGTGCGTGCGCCACTTCTTCGACGGAGCTTGTGCCGCAGTCGACGGCGAGCAGCAGGGTCGCGCCCTCTCTGTGAAGCCGCGATATCGCCCCCGTGTTCAGGCCGTACCCCTCGAGGAAGCGGTCGGGGACGTAGGAGATGACGTTCGCCCCAAGGGCGGCCAGCGCCTCGATGAGGATGGCGGCGGCGGTCAAGCCATCGACATCGAAGTCGCCGAAGACGGCGACGGTCTCGCCAGCGCGGGCGGCCTCCGCGAGCCGCGCCACCGCTTTATCGAGGTCGGGGAGCGCGGGGACATCGCTTTCTGCCCCGCCGTCAAAGAAGGCGCGGGCGTCTGCGGCGCCGGCGATGCCGCGCGCTTCCAGGACGCGCCGGACGAGCGGGGGGTAAGGGGAGCCGTCGAGCGCGCCTTCGCAGCCGCTTTCCCGCATCCTCCAGCGGCGCTTCATCCTCATCGGAGCCCCTTCATCACCAGCGGGAGCTCCGGCAGGAGGTCGCCGGCGACGGCGCCCGTTTCGCCCAGCATCTCGCGTACGCGCTCACCGGCGGCCGCGTGCAGATAGACGCCGCAGGCAGCGGCCTCGAAACGCCCCAGTCCCTGCGCGAGGAGGCCGGCGATTGCCCCGGCGAGGACGTCGCCCGTGCCAGCGGTGGCGAGCGCCGGGTTCGCGAACGGGCTCACGGCCGCGCGCTCGTCCGGCGCCGCAACGACCGTGTGGGCGCCCTTCAGCACGATCTCCTGGTTCCACTCGGAGGCGTAACGCATGGCCGCGCCGAGCCGGTCGGACTGAATTTCCGGGATGGGGCGGCCCGTCAGGCGTCGCAGCTCGCCCGGGTGCGGCGTCATGATCATGGGGACGTTTATCTGCGCCGGCCAGTTCGGCGTTCCGGCAAGGATGTTCAGCCCGTCGGCGTCGAGGACGATGCCCAGCCGCGTGCCTTCCTTTAACGAGAAGAGGAGCGAACGGACGAAAGCCATCGTCGCGGCGCGCCGCCCGAGACCGCACCCGAGGAGGAGGGCGTCGAAATCGCCGAGGAGGTCGAGCACGCTCGAGGTCGCCCGCTCGGATATGCCGCCGTCCTTTTCGGCAAGCGGGAGGTACGTCGCCTCCGTCAGGCCGGCGGCGACCATGCCGTAGATGCTGCGCGGACAGGCGACGGTTACGATGCCCGCGCCCACGCGCGACGCGCCCGCCGCGGCGAGCCGCACGGCGCCGACGAAGTTCTCCGAGCCGCCGACGACCAGCACCCGCCCGAACGTGCCCTTGTTGGCGTCGGGGGGACGGGCCGGGAGCACGCCTGCCACCCACTCGGGCGTCAGGAGCTCGACCTTGACGGCCGCCGTCGCCGCCGCCGGTATGCCGATGTCGACGACCTCGACGTGGCCGGCGTAGCGCGACCCGGGAAGCGTGTGAAGGCCGACCTTCGACAGGCCGAAGGTGACGGTGGCGTCGGCGGCGACGCAGTGGGGGTCGACGGCGCCGGTGTCGGAGTTAAGGCCGGTCGGCACGTCCACGGCGACGAGCCGCGGCGGCTGCCGTCCTTCGCGCGCCTTGCGCAGCCGGTTGAGGATGGTCGCGAGGTTGGCCTCGACGGGCCGCTGCACGCCGATCCCGAGCAGGGCGTCGAGCACGAGCTCGGCGTCGGAGAGAAAGCGGTCGAGGGCGGCGAACGAGGCGTCGTCTTCGGCGTTGGCCATGTCGAGCTCGCGCTTGACGAGTTCGAGGTAGTTGTTCTCGTCGCTTCGACGCCTGGCGAGGAGGTAGACGCGCACCTCCGCTCCCCAGTCGTGCAGGTGACGGGCGGCGACAAGGCCGTCGCCGCCGTTGTTCCCCGGCCCGGCGAGGACGAGGATGCGGCGTCCGCGCACGTTTCCCAGCATCTTGCGCACGTACTGGGCCGCCCCCAGGCCAGCTTTCTCCATCAACTGCTCGAGGGGAATCCCTGCCTTCACGGCCTGCTGGTCGAGATGGCGCATCTGGTCGGCGGTTACAAGCTTCATAGAAAGCCCCCTTCTCGAAGACGGCGCAGCAACCGTCTGCGCTCGGCCTGCGGATCGTCCGATTTGCGCTGCAGTCCGACGACCGTGGCGATGGCGTACTCCCGCGAATGCGTCAGGCTCACCTCCAGCGACGTGAGGCCGATAGCGCGCGCCCGCCTGCGCGCCCGGCTCGCAAGGAAGAGGAGCGGCTTGCCGCGCTCGTTGGGGAGGACCTCGATATCGCGCCAGCCGACGCCGCGGACGCCGGTGCCCAGCGCCTTCATCGTCGCCTCCTTGGCGGCGAAGCGGGCGGCGAGCTGGTGCGGGCGGTCGCGGGAGACGGCCAGTTCGGCGGCGGTGAAGATGCGGGCGCGAAAGCGGTCGCCGTGGCGCTCGAGGACGCCGCGTATGCGGTCGATCTCGACCATATCAACGCCGACGGCGAGCGAAGTCATGGGTGCCTAATTCTATCACAGCCGCTGTCAGAGCAACCAGGTAACCCCTTTTGTTTTCGCGCCCGCTTCGATTATTCTCGGTGTGGCCTCGTTTGCCGGAGATGAAGGTGCCCTCTTGCTCATCGGCCTGATATCGGACACGCACGGCTACTTCGACGACCGCATTCGCGAAGCCTTCGCCGGAGTCGATCACATCCTCCACGCCGGCGACATCGGCAGCATGGATATTATCCGCGAGCTCGAGAAGCTGGCGCCGGTCACCGCCGTCCGCGGCAACGCCGACCGGGCGCCGGTCTTCACCCTTCTCGCGACCCACCACGACCTCTGCTTTGAGGGCTGCAACATTCACCTGGTGCACCGCTTCGACGACAGCAAGGCAGGCCCGGAAGTCAAGGTGCTGGTGCACGGCCACTCGCACGAGCCGCTCATCCGGAACAACGAGAAGTACCTCCGCCTCAACCCCGGTTCCGCCGGCCGGACGTATCTTTCGGAGGAGCCAACGGTCGGGCTGCTGCACATCGATGGCGACAGCGTCCGGGGCGAGATCGTCGGCCTGGGGCCGCGATAGCTGGCGTGCGCCGGACCTTCATTCGAGCGCGGCGGTTGACGGCAGACCCCTCAACCCGAGGCAGGCAGACGTTTCCGGCTGCGGCCCCTTCTATGTTTAGCCGCTCCACACCGCGCCCCAAAGGGCACGGCGTCGACCGCGTTCTGCGGGCCCGAAAAACGCCCGGTTCGCAGGCATAAGCCACAGTTGCCTTTCCATGACGCCGCCCCCAGGCTGCGGTTGTGCCTTCAGACAATTCCTTCTCAGCGATCGCCGCCTGCCTGGAAACCGGTGTTGACCACTAACCGGAATCACGAGTATTCTCACAGGGCTGAAAGACCGGCGAAAGAGAAGGGAGCGATAATCGATGCGAGAAGCAGTAGTCGTTGACGGGGTGCGGACACCCTTCGGCCGCGCGGGAAGGCGGGGCATGTTCCGCGCCATCACGCACGTCGACCTCATGGTGCCGCTGCTCAAAGAGATCGTGAAGCGCAACAACCTGGACCCCACAGACGTAGACGAGATGCACATCGGCTCGGCGGGCTACGTCAACCCCCTTACCAAGGCGCGCGCCTACCTCTGGGAGTCGGGCCTGCCGGACAGCATTTGGGGCGTCGACATCAACACGCAGTGCGCGAGCGCGCTCCACACGGTCGTCACCGCCTGCGAGCGCGTGATGTCGGGCACCGCCGATATCGTCCTCGCGGGTGGCATCGAGACGATGGACCGCACGGGCGTGGTGACGCCGGAAGAGATGGCGGGTCAGGCGCCGCCGCCGCCGAACATCCTGCCTCCCCAGTCCGACATGCCCTACCCGCCGGACTGGAAGGAAGCGGAGCGGCTGCCCTGGTGGTTCACCATCAAGAACCCGCAGCTCATTAACATGCTCTGGACGGCCGAGAACCTCCACGCGCGCTACAACATCACGCGGGAGGAGGCAGACGAGTGGGCGCTGCGCAGCCAGCAACTGGCGGTGGCGGCCCAGGACGCCGATAAGTTCCGCCATGAGATAGTGCCGATCACCATCAAGTACACCGACGGCACGAGCGAGACGATCTCGAAGGACCAGGGGCCGCGCCGCGAGACCAGCCTCGAAGCGCTGCAACAGCTCCGGCCGATCCTGTCCCCGGAAGGCAAAGTGACGGCCGGCAACTCTTGCCCCCGCAACGACGGCACGACAATGTGCCTGGTCACCAGCAAGGAGGTCGCGAAGGAGCGGGGCTGGAAGCCGCTGCTCACCTTCCGCCATTGCGCCACCATCGGCGTCGACCCCGACGTTATGGGCATCGGGCCGACGTGGGCGACGGACAAGCTGCTGAAGCGCACGGGAATGAAGCTTGAGGACTTCGACGTCATCGAGCTCAACGAAGCGTTCTCCTGCGTCATCAACTACTGGATCCGGGAACTCAAAGCATCGGACAAGGTGGTCGAGAAGATAAACCCGTGGGGCGGCGCCATTGCCATCGGCCACCCGCTAGGGGCCACCGGCGCCCGCCTGATTACGACCGCCGGCTTCCAGTTGCGGGAGAACGGCGGCCGCTGGGCGCTCACCACGCTCTGCCAGGGGATGGGCATGGGCTACGCCGCCGCCTGGGAGCGCGAAGACTACCCCTGGGCCTAGCCCGGGCGCTACCGCGAAGAAGCGTCGGGAGGGTCGAAACCGGCCCTCCCCGCTTGTTCGCACCCTGAGACGCGCTACCGTCCAAGCGTCTCCGCGTCCCAAAGGAACGGGCATTTCTGCGCCGGCGCCTCAAGTTCATCCGACGGGCGCGGTCACACGCTCTTTCTCCCGCCCGTGTATCGATCTGCTATCCCTCGGCAGGCCGACGGCGAAGCGTTTGACCCATAATCCGTCTGTCAATATGCTGATTCTGTCCTCAGGCAAACGACTCAGAGAAAGGGAGCAACAGCAATGCGAGAAGCCGTAATCGTTGATGGGGTACGAACGCCGTTTGGACGCGCCGGCAGAAGGGGCGTGTTCAAAGCCATCACCCATGTCGACCTCATGGTCCCCCTCTTCAAGTACCTGCTGCAGCGCAACAACCTCGACCCGAAGGACGTCGACGAGGTGCACATGGGCTCGGTGATGCTTTCGAGCCCCCTGACCAAGGCGCGGACGTACCTCTTCGAGGCGGGCCTGCCGGAGAGCATCTGGGGCACGGACGTCAACACTCAGTGCGCGAGCGCCCTGCAGACCACAGTTGAAGCATGCCAGTGCGTGATGGCGGGAGGAGCCGACATTATCCTCGCCGGCGGCATCGAGACGATGGACCGCACAGGCGTCGTCTCGCCGGAGGAGATGGCCGGGCAGGCGACGCGCGGACCCAGCCTTGCGCCGCCAAAGTCCGACATGCCCTATCCCGAGGGCTGGAAGGACGCGGAGTTGCTGCCCTGGTGGTTCACCGTGAAAAACCCCATGCTGATGAACATGCTCTGGACGGCCGAGAACCTGCACTCACGCTTCGGAATCACGCGCGAGGAGGCTGACGAATGGTCGCTGCGCAGCCAACAGAAGGCAGTCGCGGCCCAGGACGCCGGCTTCTTCAAAGACGAGATTATGCCGGTGACAATCAAGTACACCGACGGCACCAGCGAGACGATCGACAAGGACCAGGGGCCGCGCCGTGAGACGACGCTCGAAGCGCTGGCGGGGCTGCGCCCGATCATGAAAGAGGACGGCTTCGTCACCGCCGGCAACTCCTGCCCGCGCAACGACGGCGGCACCCTCTGCCTCGTCACGACGAAGGAGATCGCCAAGGAGCGGGGCTGGAAGCCGCTGCTCACCTACCGGCACTCCGCAACGATCGGCGTCGACCCCGACGTTATGGGCGTGGGCCCGCGCTGGGCGACGGAGAAGCTGCTCAAGCGCACGGGAATGAAGCTTGAGGACTTCGACGTCATCGAGATAAACGAAGCGTTCGCCTGCGTGCTCAACTACTGGATCCGGGAGCTGAAAGCATCGGACAAGGTGGTGGAGAAGATCAACCAGTGGGGCGGCGCCATCGCCATTGGCCACCCGCTTGGCGCCTCGGGCACGCGCCTGATAACGACCGCCGGCTTCCAGTTGCGGCGCAACGGCGGCCGCTGGGCGCTGACGACGCTGTGCCAGGGGAGCGGCATGGGCTACGCCGCCGCCTGGGAGCGCGAAGACTACCCCTGGGCCTAACGGGGCATAGTCCGCCGGAACGAGGGGGCCGGGAAGATCCGGCCTCCTCTCTTTTCGGCTCTCGCCCGCCCGGCGATCGTGCTCCTGTTCGCGGCGGGCTTCCCACCCGCAGGCGCACAGCTTACAATTAGGCGACGCGTCGGCTTCGGCGCAAAACTGCGAAGGAGGCAGTACCGTGACGGCAGCCCTCATCGTCCTCGCCGTCGTGATTGTCATCGTCGTCTTGATGGTGCTGTTCACGCTCGGCATCTACAACGGCCTTGTGCGCTCGAAGGTGCGGACACAGGAGGCATGGTCGGGAATCGACGTCCAGCTCAAGCGCCGCGCCGATCTCGTGCCCAACCTCGTCGAGACGGTGCGCGGCTACGCGGAGCACGAGCGCGCAGTGTTCGAGAACGTCACGCGCGCCCGCTCGATGCTGCAACAGGCGGAAGGCCCGGCCCAGGCGGCTGAGGCGAACAACCAGCTAACACAGGCCCTGCGGTCGCTGTTCGCAGTGGCGGAGAACTACCCGCAGCTGCGGGCGAGCGAGAACTTCATGGCGCTGCAACAGGAGCTTTCCGACATCGAGGAGAAGATCGCCTACGCCCGCCAGTTCTACAACCGCAACGTGACCGACTTCAACAGCCGCATCCTTGTCGTGCCGAACGTATTCATCGCCCGCATGTTCAACTTCCAGCCCTTCGAGTTCTTCGAGGCCGAGGAAGGAGCACGCGAGGCGCCGGAGGTCAGCTTCCAGCGTTGACCGACAAAACGCCGACGAAGCCCGTCCTCATCTACGACCAGATCGACAAGAACCGTCGCGCCACCTGGCTGCTGCTCGTCGGCTTCGTGGCGCTCGTGGGCGTCATGGCCGTCGCCATCGATATCGCCCTCGGGCTGCCGCTCGTCATCGTCCCCGTGCTTATCGGCATGGCGGTGATTTACGCCATTTTCAGCTACTACGCCTCGACGCGCGTCACGCTCGCGATCTCGCAGGCGCGCGAGGTGACGAAGGCGCAGGAGCCGGAATTGCTGCGGACGGTGGAGAACCTGTGCATCGGCGCCGGTCTGCCCATGCCGAAGGTCTACGTCATCGAGGACGGCTCGCCGAACGCCTTCGCCACCGGCCGCGACCCCGACCACGCGGTGGTCTGCGTGACGCGGGGACTGCTGGAGAAACTCGACCACCTGGAGCTGGAAGGCGTCATCGCGCACGAGCTGTCGCACATCGGCAACTACGATATCCGGCTGATGACGGTCGTCGTGGTGCTCGTGGGGCTGATCGCGCTCATGGCCGACCTGATGCTGCGCCTCACGTTCTGGGGCGCGGGCAGCCGTTCGAGCAACCGCGGCCGCGGCGGGGGTGGCGCCGCCCCGTTCATTTACGCCTTCGCCATCGTCGCGATCATACTGACGCCGATAGCGGCACAGCTCATCCGCTTTGCGCTGTCGAGGCAGCGGGAGTACCTGGCGGACGCGTCGGGGGCGCTGCTGACGCGCTACCCTGAGGGACTGGCGCGGGCGCTGGAGAAGATAGCGGCGGACCCCGACCCGCTGGAGGTGGCGAATAAGGCGACGGCGCACCTGTACATCAATAATCCGCTGCGAGAGCACAAGAGTTTCCTGAACAACCTGTTTGCCACGCACCCGCCCATCGAGGAGCGCATCGCCCTCCTTCGCGCGATGTGATGGGGTCGGGCAAGATGCCCGACCTACGAGGTGAGGTCACGCACCCGCCCATCGAGGAGCGCATCGCCCTCCTCCGCGCCATGTAACGTCTCGCCGGCAGGGTCGGGCCTACCCGCGTGCGGCGGGCAGGCGTGCCCGGCCAGCCAGCATTGCATGGCAGGCCCCGCTAGTGGGGGGCGCGCCAGACTTCGGTGAGGCGGAAGCGACGCGCGACCCCGCGGCCGATCAGCATCGCCGGCACGACCGCGGCGAAACACACCAGCGCCGCCACCAGGAACGTGTCGCTGAAACTCGACACCTCGAGGCTTCGCACCTTCTCCTCGTACTGCGGGTCGTCCAGACCGACGCCGCCCGCCAGCTCGTAGAAGCGCCCCAGCCCTCGCGACGTCAGCAGCGCCACGCCTATCAGCATCCCGACGAGGCGCATCACCGTGAGCAGCGCCGACGCCGTCGCCCTATCTCGCTCGGCGACGGAGTTGATGACGGCGGCGCTGATGGGGGCAATCACGAGCCCGAAGCCGAGGCCGGTCAGCAGCAGGTTCAGCGTGAACCAGGGGTCGGCGATTTCGTCCGTCCAGAAGTGCATGAGGAAGAAGCCGAGGCCGCTTATCGCCATGCCTATCGCCGTCGTGCGGTTGTAGCCGAGCCAGCCCGAGAGGTAGCCGCCGGCAACGGCACCGACGGGCAGCATCACGGTCAGACGCATCAGGTTTAGCCCCCCTTCGAAGTAGGAGCCGCCCAGGATGGCGATGGTGAAGACGGGCACCGACACCATGGCGACGATCAGTCCGCCGCCCATAAGCATGTGCGTGAAGTTGCCGGCCGCGAAGACGGCGGAGCGGAACAGCGATAGCGCAAGCATCGGCGTGCGGGCGACGCGCTCGCGCCAGATGAAGGCGATGGTGAACGCGGCCGCGGTCAGATAAAGGAGCAGGTTGATCCACCACGCGCGCCCGGCGACGGGGTCGTCGGTGAGGGCGACGGCGAGCGACGTCAGCGCGCCCGCGATCAGCATCCCGCCCATGTAGTCGACGGCGACGGGCTGCTTCTCCTCCCGCCGCGTCATAAGCAGGACGATGACGATGACCGGTATGCACAGCGGGACGTTGATCCAGAAGTGGCCGCGCCAGCCGAGCAGCTCCACCCAGCTACCGCCCCATAGCGGCCCCAACAGCCCGCCGCCCTCGGCCGCGGCGCCCAGCAGCCCGAAGCTCAGCGCCCGCCGCTCCGGCGGCACGTGCTGGGCCACGATCGCCATCGAGATGGGCACGAGCGCGCCCGCCCCCAGCGCCTGCACCGCCCGAGCGACGATCAGCATCTCCAGGCTCTGACAGGCCGAGACCCACAGCGACGCGATAAGGAAAACTGCGAGCGCCAGGAGAAAGATGCGGCTGTGCCCGTAGACGTCGGCGACGCGCCCCATCAGCGGCATGGCGACGACGTACCCCAGGATGTAGCCGTTGATGATCCACGCCGCGCGGTAGAACTGGTCGAGGGGGACGTTCACGCCCTCCAGTATCGGTTCGAGGAGGGTGACCACGACCGTCTGGTCGAGGGCGCCGAGGAAGACGGCGAACCCGACGGCAATGAGCAGCCATGTCGTCGCCATCTGCGGGCGGGAGAGCGCCCAGTTGCGCACGGAGTCGGTTATCGTCTGTGACATCAGGGCGGGGGCGTCACAGTGACGGGCTCATTGTAGCGGGAGATGTGGAGCTTGCGCACGATGTCCTGCGGCTCGTCGGCGGCGATGGGCCCTTCGAGGTAGATGCGGCGCATCAGCGAATCGTCTTTCCCCACCCACGCCCTGACGCGAATCGTGAAGCCGGGCTCGGCGATGGGCGCCGCCGCCTCCAGCACCTCCGACGCTACCGTCCCTTCCAGCACGTAGCTGGGCACGCCGTCCACCTCTTCCTCGCCGGTAACCTGCGGGGCCACGAGGGAATCCGCCACCACCTTCACCCCCTGCGCTGGGTCGAAGACGTCCTTTATCGTCGTGCCGGAGGGCAGCGGCTGCCACTGACGGTTGAACGGGTTGGTGATCCAGCCTTCATCGCCGATGCCGATGACCTCGACGCGCACCGTCTGGCGGCCTGCTCTCGCTTCCAGCCTCGCCCACAGCCGGTCGGGCACGACTACGTTGCCCTCCGCCGTCACGAGGTCGAGATCGAGCGGGATGCGGGACGCGCCGTTCTCGTGCTCGAGGCGGAAGTGGAACGTTTTCATGGTATCGACCGCTGCGACGGCGTCCGCAAGCACCTCGTCGCCGGGCGGGAGCGCCACCGGCGTGCCCTCTCCGCCATCGCCGTCGCCGCAGGAGAGCGCAACGGACGCAACCAGCGTTGCGGCCGCCGTAATCAGGACGAGTCGCGGTCTCACGGCAGCACCCTCACTCCCGAGCCCTCAACGACGCGGCCGACCCGCCAGAAGGCGAGCCCCTCCGCAGTCATCCGTCGCTCCAACTCGATCGCCCGCTCTTCGGGAAGGGCGATCAGCAGCCCGCCCGATGTCTGCGGGTCGAACAGGACCTGCCGCATCGATTCGGCTACGCTGTCATCGATAGTGACCGTGGCCTCAAGGGCGGAGCGGTTGCGCGCGCCGCCGCCGGTACCGATCCCTCGGTCGGCGTAATCGAGCGCGCCGGGCAGCAGCGGCAGGCGCGACGCCTCGAACTCGAAGGCGACGCTTCCCGCCTCCGCCATCTCGGCGCCGTGGCCCATCAGCCCGAAGCCGGTGACGTCGGCCATGGCGTGGACCCCGACTTCGCGGGCGATCTGCGACGGACGGCGGTTGAGGGCGAGCATGGAGTCGACCGCTGCCCGGACGTGAGCGGGATCGGCCATGTCCACCTCTTCGGCAGTGAGGATGATGGCCGTTCCCAGGGGCTTGGTCAGGACGAGCGCGTCCCCGGGCTGCGAGCCGCTGCGCCTGATGAGCTTTCGCGGATCGACGGTGCCTAGGACACACAGCCCGTACTTGGGTTCGCGGTCGTACACGGTGTGGCCGCCGGCGATGGCGCCGCCCGCCTCGGCGACCTTCGCCGCGCCGCCCCTGAGGATCTCGCCCAGGACCTCCGGCGGCGCGTCTTCGGGGAAGCCGACGACGTTCAGCGCGAGGACGACCTCGCCGCCCATGGCGAAAACGTCGCTCATGGCGTTGGCGGCGGCGACGGCCCCAAACACGTACGGGTCGTCCACAACGGGAGGGAAGAAATCCGTCGTCAGCACGATCGCGAGGTCGTCGCTGAGCTTGTAGACGGCAGCGTCATCCAGCCCGGCGAGCCCGACGATGAGGTCCGGGTAGTCCTGCGGCTTGAACGCCTCAGCGAGCGGGCGCACGACCTGCGCCAGTAGGGCGATCCCCGCCTTGCCCGCTCAGCCGGCGCACGACGCGAGCCGTGTGAGGCGGACTTCTTGTCCCTCGCTCTGCGTCATCTCTCCCTCGCTGTTGTGGCTGTTGGCGCTGGCGGCCAACTCTTCAGGCGATTATACAATGAGTCTGGGGGTAATGACAGGACGCTCCCATTCAGCCGTCGCGCACGGAAAACAGGGCCTGACCTTTGGTCCGGCGTCCGTGGAGAGGGCCAAATGGAGAGAAGGGATTCAGCCCTCCACGTCAGTTCGGTAGAAGCAGCCCGGTGGGAATCGTGAGTCCACGCGAGACATGCTCGAAGCGACCGAAATCATACAACGGCTGAGGGCCGCGTACGGCCCCCTCCCGCGAAGACAGCGGCGCGCCCCCCTCGACGAACTCGTCCTGGGGGTGCTGTCGCAGAACACGTCGGACGTGAACTCGGAGCGGGCGTTCGACCGGCTGAAGGCGTCCTTCGCGGACTGGGAGCTGGCCGCGAGGGCGAGCGTCGCCGAAATCGAGGACGCGGTCCGCGTCGGCGGGCTGGGCCCGACGAAGGCCGCGCGCATAAAGGCGCTGCTCGACGAGGTGCGCCGGCGGGGGGGCGCGCTCGACCTGCGGGCGCCGGCGTCGCTGCCGCTTGGCGAGGCGAAATCGTGGCTGGAGTCGCTGCCCGGCGTGGGACCGAAGACGGCGGCCGTCGTGCTCCTCTTCTCGTTCGACATGCCGGCGATGCCCGTCGACACGCACGTACACCGCGTCGCCTGGCGGCTGGGACTCATCTCGCCAAGGGCGTCGACGCGGCGGGCACAGGAAACGCTGGAGTCGATGGCGTCGCCGGGGCACATGTACGACTTCCATGTGTACCTTATCGCGCATGGGCGCCGCACGTGCGTGGCGCGCCGTCCGCGCTGTCCGGAGTGCGCGCTGCGTCAGGGCTGCCCCTCGGCAAAGCTTTACCATCCTTTCTTGGCAGTAAGCAGTTCTTGAACGTGCGGCGGAATTCCGCGAGTAGCGGAGGCGTCTGTGGCCGCGTTAACGGGGGTACAGGAGGCAGGGACCCTGTCAGGGGGTTTGGGAGGTTCCCTCCCCAACTGCGCAGATAGAGGCCGCGAGCCGTGCTTCGAAGGAGGACGTGCGATGTGGCCGACGCATCGAACAGATCCTGCACCTCGGCGGGACCGACGACCGCCCAGCCTTGAAAGGCCCTCCCCGCCATGCTAACATTGACACTTGCGGAGGGATCGCATAGTGGTCTAGTGCGGCCGCCTGCTAAGCGGTTACCCTGGGAAACCGGGGTCATGGGTTCGAATCCCATTCCCTCCGCCATGCACCATCGCGACTTTGCCCCTTCCCGAGGGGCTTTCTTTTCGAAGGGGAGACCGACCTGCGCTACCACATCTGGACGATGGGCTGTCAGATGAACATCGCCGACTCGGCGAAGCTGGCGGCCGGGCTCGACCTGCTGGGCCACGAGCAGACGGAACGCGTCGAGGACGCCGATCTGATCGTCGTCAACACGTGCGTCGTCCGCGAGCACGCCGAGAACCGCGCCGTAAACAAGCTGGCGGCGTTGCGGCGGCTGAAAGCGCGGCGGAACGGCGTCAAGATCGCGCTCACGGGCTGCCTCGTCGGGCCGCACCTCGACGACTTGCGGAAGCGCTTCCCGTACGTCGACGCCTTCGCGCCCCCGCAGGCCTTCGACGAGATCGGCGGGCTTGCCGGCGCGCCCTGCGGCGGCGGCTTCTGGGACGGCGTCTTTCCCGTGCCCGGCGGCCCGACCGCCTACGTGCCGGTGATTCACGGCTGCAACAGGTTCTGCTCGTACTGCATCGTCCCTTACCGGCGGGGCCGTGAGCGCAGCCGCCCGATCGACGAGGTGCGGCGCGAGGTCGAGCGCCTGGCCGCCGGCGGCGCGCGTGAGGTCACGCTCCTCGGGCAGTCGGTCGAGGCGTACGGACACGATTTGCCTGACCGGCCCGACCTCGCCGACATGATGCGCTCGCTTCACGATGTCGACGGGCTGGAGCGCATCCGCTTCCTGACCTCGTACCCCGCCGATTTGACGGAGCGCATAATCGAGGCGGTCGCGGAGCTGCCGAAGGTCTGCGAGTGCTTCAGCCTGCCCCTGCAATCGGGGGACGATGAGGTGCTCGCGCGCATGCGGCGCGGATATACCGTCGAGCAGTACCGCGCGGTCGTCGAAAGCATACGGCGCGCGATGCCGGACGCGGGGATCAGCACCGACGTCATCGTCGGCTTCTGCGGCGAGAGCGACGAGCAGTTCCGCCGCACGTACGACGTGCTGGCGGATCTGCGCTTCGACAAGGTGCACGTGGCCGCCTACTCGCCGCGTCCGGGCACCATCGCCGCCCGCAAGATGGCGGACGACGTGCCGCCGGAAGCAAAGCAGGCGCGGCTGCAGGCGGTCGAGGAGCTGGAGGCGCGGGTGGCGGGAGAGATAAACGCCGCCCTTGTCGGTACTGTTCAGGAGGTGCTGGTCGAGGAACGGCGCCGCGGCAGGTGGAGCGGGCGCACCCGTTCGGGGAAGCTCGTCCACTTCGACGGCGAGCTGCGGCCCGGCGACCTGGCGCGCGTGCGCATCGAGAAGGCGAGCCCGTGGTCGCTGATCGGCAGCGTTATCGAGAGGAAGGCGACAGCGTGACCCCGAGAAGCAAAGCGGATGGGGCGCAGCCCATTGTCGCCGTCTTCGTCGTCATCTTCACCGTGAAGGACGAAGACCTGAAGGTGCTGCTCATCCGACGCGGCGTGGAGCCGTTCCGCGGCTGGTGGGCAATACCGGGCGGACGTCTTCAGCCCGGCGAGACGCTGGACGCGGCGGCGGCGCGCAAGCTCGTCGAGGAGACGGGGGTCAGCGACGTTTACCTGGAGCAGCTCTACACCTTCGGCGAACTCGACCGGAGCGCGCGGGACGGCGCCATCGCTATCGGCTACTTCGCGCTCGTCCCCTACGACAGCGTTTCACTGCCCGCCCGCGAGGACTGGCCCACCGCCTGGTTCTCCCTCAAGGAACTGCCCGACCTTGCCTTCGAGAACAAGACGGTGCTCGACTACGCGCTGACGCGGCTGCGCTACAAGCTGGAGTACACGAACGTGGCGTACAGCCTTCTGCCACCCTTCTTCACGATGAGCCAGCTCCAGTCGGTCTACGAGTCGATACTGGGCCGGAAGCTGGACAAGCGGAACTTCCGAAAGCGCATCCTATCGCTGGGGATCGTGCAGCCGACCGAGAAGACAGTGGTCTTCGGAGCGCACCGTCCGGCCAAGCTCTACACGTTCTCCTCGCGCCGGCCGCAAACGGTCTGACCTCCCCGATCCGTGAGCCTGCGCCGTCGCGACGCTGGGTGACTACGTCATGGTGTTCAGCGGGCCGCGCTCCCACAGCATGTAACCGACGAATCAGGGATCCACAAGAAGAACCGCGATTTCCCGTCCGGCGCCCTTGACAACAGAAGGAACGTGTGTTAGCGTTAGTGTACTAGAGACACTAACCACCCCGCTGCCGTAGGGAAGTGAGAGGAGCCGCCCGATGGTAAAGGAAGCGCTTTTCCACCCCGATACTGCTGCGGCCTGCGAAAACGTCCCGGCGACCGTTCCCCTGGGGGAGGAGCGGTCGTTCGCTTTCTGGCAGCAGGACATCCCTGAGGAGTACTGGCCGCTGGAAGCCGACGAGCTCCGCGAGCGTATCGCGGCGGCGCGACGGGCGCTGGGACCGAGGGCCGCAGTCCCCGGGCACCACTATCAGCGCGACGATATCATACGCTTCGCCGATGTCCGCGGCGATTCGCTGAAGCTGGCGCAGTGGGCAGCGCGACAGTCCGAGGCGGAGTTCATCGTCTTTTGCGGCGTTCATTTCATGGCAGAAAGCGCCGATATCCTGACGGCGCCCCGCCAGGCGGTGATGCTCCCCAACATGGCGGCCGGCTGCTCCATGGCCGATATGGCCGCCCCCGAAGACGTCCTCTCCTGTTGGCGAGAGCTGGAGGAGCTGGGCATCGCCGGAGAGACGGTGCCCGTCACTTACATTAACTCGGCGGCGTCGCTCAAGGCGTTCTGCGGGCAGCGTGACGGTATCGTCTGCACGTCGACCAACGCGCGCGCGGTCGTCCGCTGGGCCTTCCAGCAGAAGAAGCGCGTCTTCTTCTTCCCCGACGAGCACCTTGGCCGCTACACCGGCGTCAGCGCCGGCATCCCCCTCGAGGCCATGCCCGTCTGGGACTACTTCCGCCCGAAGGGGAGTCTCGGTGGCAACGAAGCGGAGCGGCTGCGGGAAAGCCGCATGGTCCTGTGGAAGGGGTACTGCGGCGTCCACCAGCGCTTCACCGTGGAACAGGTACGGCAGGCGCGCGAGCGCGACCCGGAGGTGCGGGTAGCCGTCCACCCCGAGTGCCGGTTGGACGTGATACAGGCGGCCGACTTCTGTGGCTCGACCGAGCAGATCATCCGCGCCGTCGAAGAGTCGCCATCCGGCAGCCGCTGGGCAGTGGGCACCGAGATCAACATGGTGCGCCGGCTGGCCCAGGAGAACCGCGACAAGACTGTCTTCTCCCTCGATCCCGATCCCTGCCCCTGCTCGACGATGTACCGTATTCACCCCGCGTATTTGTGCTGGGTGCTCGAGCGCCTGGTCGCGGGCGAAGTCGTGAACCGCGTGACGGTGGAGCCGGAGACGGCGCGCTGGGCGAAGCTGGCTCTCGACCGCATGCTATCGATAGCGTGAGGCCGGATTCGAAGTCCGCACCGGCCGGGGAATGTTTGGCGCCGACGTGGAGCGATGTCCGCAGTATGGGCGCCGCGCGGAGAGTATGTTGCCCGCTTACGACTACGTCATCATAGGCTCCGGTATCGCCGGGCTCTTCGCGGCGCTCACTGCCCGCGACCACGGTAGCGTGCTCATCGTTACGAAAGGCTCGATCGACGAGTGCAACACGAAGCACGCGCAGGGCGGAATAGCCGCCCCCGTGGGCATCGATGACTCGCCCGCGCTCCACCTCCAGGACACGATCGCCGCCGGCGCGGGTCTCGTAAACGAGGAGGCGGCCCGCATCCTGACGGAGGAGGCGACTGACCGCATCGCCGACCTCGTGCGCTTCGGCGTGCCGTTTGACAGCGTCGACGGCGAGGTGGCGCTCGGCCGCGAGGGTGCGCACAGCCGGGCACGGGTGCTCCACGCCGGTGGCGACTCCACGGGCGCGCACATCGAGCTGTCGCTGAGCAGCCTGGCGCGGATGTCGCGCATCACCGTCCTCGAGTACTGCCTGGCGGAGGAGATCCTGCTCGAGGACGGCTGCGTGCGGGGAGTGCGGGCGCTGGACGCGCGGACGCACAGCCGTCAGGAGTTCGAGTGCCGCCATCTCATCCTGGCGACGGGCGGCTGCGGCCATCTCTACAAGGTGAGCACGAACCCGGACGTCGCCACGGCAGACGGCGTGGCGCTGGCCTACAGGGCGGGCGCCGAAATCACCGACATGGAATTCATCCAGTTCCACCCAACGGCCCTGCGGATGCCGGGCGTGCCGCCGTTCCTCATCTCCGAGGCGGTGCGCGGCGAGGGCGGTGTCCTGCGCAACCGGCAGGGCGAGCCCTTCATGGCGAAGTACCACCCGCAGAAAGACCTTGCGCCCCGCGACATCGTGGCGAGGGCGATCCTCAGAGAGCTCACGCATGACGGCAGCGACCACGTCTTCCTTGACGTGACGCACCTGCCGCCGCAGAAGGTAAGCTCGCGCTTCCCCCAAATCTACCGCTTCTGCCACGAGCGCGGCCTCGACATCACGAAGGAGCCGATACCGGTGTCGCCCGCCGCCCACTACATGATGGGCGGCGTCCGCACGAACACCTGGGGCGAGACGAACCTGCGCGGCCTCTACGCATGCGGCGAGGTCGCCTGCACGGGCGTCCACGGCGCGAACCGGCTCGCCAGCAACTCGCTGCTGGAGACGGTCGTCTTCGCGAAGCGGGCCGTGGAGCGGACGCTCATGGCGGAAGCGCCCGCGGAACCACGGAACGGAGAACAGCTCCTGCCCGAGGAGACGGCCACGCTTCCGACTCCGGAGCCCGGCGAGCCGCCGCGGCTGGACCGCTCGCGGTTGCAGGCGCTTATGTGGGAAGACGTGGGCATCGTGCGATGCGAGGAGTCGCTGCGGCGCGCGAGGGCGACGCTTTCCGCTTGGGCGGCATCGCTGGCGCCTCCCGCCGACCGGCCGTCGCACGAGCTGGCGAACTTGCTGCTGGCGGGTCGTCTCGTCACCGAAGCGGCGCTCCTGCGGGAAGAGAGCCGCGGCGCCCACTACCGCACCGACTTCCCCGAGCCGCGGGACTGCTGGCGCCGCCACATCGTCTTCAGGAAAGATGGCTAGAGAAGCGCTTCCCCCCCTTGACGAGGCGTACCTGGCGCATCTGGCGCGCGCCGCTCTCGACGAGGACGCCGCCGGTCGCGACGTGACGACGCAGGCGCTCGTACCGCCCGACCTCACAGGCAGCGCGACGATTGTCGCCAAGCAGGCGGGGGTCGTCGCCGGGCTGCCGGTCGCCGCCGCCGTCTTCCGCGCCGTTGACGCCGCCCTCGCGTTCGAGCCGCAGGTCGAAGACGGGGCGCGCGTCTCCGCAGGCAAAACGCTGGCCGTCGTGAGCGGGCGCGTCGCGTCCATCCTCAGCGGGGAGCGCGTCGCCCTCAACTTTCTGCAACGGCTTTCCGGCGTCGCTACCGCCACCACCCGCCTCGTCGATGCCGTCGGGGACTTGCCTGCACGCATCCTTGACACGCGGAAGACGACGCCCGGCCTGCGGACACTGGAGAAGTACGCCGTGCGCGCCGGCGGGGGGCATAACCATCGCCGCGACCTGGCGGAAGGCGTCCTCGTGAAGGACAATCACTGGCGGGCGGCGAGAGCACAGGGTAGCGACGCTTGTGGCGTGATCGAACGGCTGCGCGAGAAGGCCCCCGATGCGCGCCTCCCCGACGGCAGGCGCGGCATCGAGGTGGAGGTAACATCAGAGGAGGAGGCGCGGGAAGCCCTCGACGCCGGCGCGGACATGCTCCTGCTCGACAACATGGGGCTGGACGAGATGCGCCGCGTGGTCGAGATGAGCCGCGGGCGGGCCCTAACGGAGGCGTCGGGCGGGATAATGTTGGAGACGGTGCGGGCGGTGGCGGAGACCGGCGTCGACTTCATCTCCGTGGGGGCGATCACGCACTCGGCGCCCGCGCTCGACATCAGCCTCGAACTGGAGGCATTCGGCTAGTCAACCGCGTCTCTGGGACTCCGCCGCCCCTCATGCGAGCGCGGAAGGCTGCCCCGCGGGCTGAAGCCCGCTGCACCTGTCTTCACCCTCCAGCGTTTGGCCCCGTATCGCGGTCTCGGACATGCGGACCACAGGCCCTACCCGACCGCCTCAGCCGACCCTTGTTCTCATTGCCGATACGACAGTAATATGGGCGCGCAACTCAGGCCGGGCGCGGCGCGCGCGGCTGCCCATTTCATCGACACGCGGCTATTCAGGAAGGAGGTCGGCAAGCGCTGTGAGAAGGGTATGTATTGTCTCCGGCGGCATCACCAAGTTCGCCAAGGCCAATCTGTTGACCCAGGAAGCGATGTGCAAGGACGCGCTCGACTACGCCCTCAACGACCTGAATGGTCGCCTGGAGCTGAGGGACATACAGACGACCATCTGCACTTACTTCTCCGATCACTTCAACAGCCAGCTCCTGTTCGATTCGCTGACGCAGGACTACCTGGCGATGTGCCCGCGTCCCTCGATGCGCATCGAAGGCGGCGGGGCGACGGGCGGGCTGGGCATCCGCGCCGGTTATATGGACGTCGCTTCCGGCCTGTCGGACCTCTGCCTGGTCTACGGGTTCGAGAAGATGAGCGAAGTCAGCACGGCGAAAGGGAACGAGTTCATCGCCCTCGCCTCCGACACCGACTTCGACTTTCCGGTCGGCGGCTATTACTCCGGCTACTACGCGACGATGGCGCAGCGTCACATGCACGAGTTCGGGACGACGACGCTCCAGATGGCGAAGATCGCGGTCAAGAACTACGACAACGCCTTCCACAACCGCTGGGCCCAGAAGCATGAGCGCTGGACGGTCGAGGAGGTGATGAACGCGCCCATCATATCGACGCCCCTCACGCGGCCGATGGTGTGCGTGATGAGCGACGGGGCGGCGTGCCTCATCCTCTGCACAGAGGAGTGGGCAAAGCGGCTGCGCCCTAATGGCGACTACGCCGTTATCACCGGCCTGGGCTGCGGGACGGACACGATGCGCCTGGGCGACAGGCCGCGCGGCGACGTTATCCCCCTGCCGGGCGATCCGCCGGGCAAGTACGACTATCTCAAGGGCCGCTGGCCGGGCATCGCATCGTTCCGGGGAGGACGCGAGGCGGCGCGCCAGGCCTACAAGCAGGCAAACATCACGAATCCCGTCGAGCAGCTCGACTTCGCAGAGGTGCACGACGCCTACGCCTCGAGCGAGCTGCAAACGTACGAGGACATGGGCTTCGCGCTCTACGGCGAGGGCGGCCGCTTCATCGAGGAAGGGCATCCTTATGTCAACGGGAAGATGCCGGTGAACCCCTCCGGCGGACTCCTCGCCTGTGGCCACCCTGTCGGAGCAACCGGCATCATGCAGGGCGTCTTCGCGTTGTGGCAGCTCCAGGGCAGGATGGCCGAGCACTGCAGCGACCCGGCCGCCGGAATCGACGGCGCCAACATCCAGGTGAAGGACGCGAAGCGGGGCCTCATCCACAGCCACGCCGGCACCGGCACCTACATCACGGTCAATATCCTCGAACGGCCCGAAGTTGCCGCCGAGAAGTAGATTCGGGGGACGACATGACGCATGTGTACAACACAAACCCGTTGCAGGTCGCTCGACATTACGAGATCGACTACATCCACAGCTACGGCGAGGTGAGCGATTTCTTCCTCGGGTTGCAGCGCCGGAAACTGCTTGCGACACGCTGCCTGAGCTGCGGCCGCACCTGGCTGCCGCCCCGCCGCGACTGCGGCGCCTGCGGGGCGAAAACGGAGTGGTTCGAGGCGCCGCAGGAGGGAAAGGTCCACAGCTACTCGATACTTCACTTCGCCGCCGAGGCCTTCCTCAGCGAAGTGCCGTTCGTGCTCGCGTACATCGAGCTGGAAGGCATCGACACGGTGTTCCTGTCGCGCGTGACGGGCTGCAAGCCGGAAGAGGTCTACATCGGCATGCCGGTGCGGGCCAAGTTCCGCCGGCTGGTCGACTGGACGCCGAACGACGTGGTATTCGTGCCGCAGGACAAGGCGCCTGCGGAGGAGTAGCAGCGAATGGACTTTCGCTTATCGCCGGAGGAAGAGGCGTTCCGGCGTGAGGTGCGCGCGTTCCTCGAACGGGAGTGGCCGCCGCGGGCCGCCACGTTGCCCGACGGCTCTCGCATCGACGCTCCGCCGCCGATAACGCCCGGCTACATGCCGTCACGGGCCGACGAGCTGAAGCTGGGGGCGAAGGGCTGGCTGGCCGTAAGCTGGCCGGTCGAGTACGGCGGCGGGGGCAAGCCCTTCATCTATCAGATGATCGTCGATGAGGAGCTGGCGTACCACAACATCCCCGCCAGCGAGGGCATGGGCCGGACGATAGTGGCACCCACGCTGCTCGCGTACGGCACGGAGCGGCAGAAGCAGGAGTTCCTTCCGCGCTTGGCGAAAGGCGAGATAACGTTCTGCCTGGGCTACACCGAGCCTGAAGCCGGCTCCGACCTGGCGTCGTTGCGGACGCGGGCGGTGGCTGAAGGCGACGAGTACGTGATCAGCGGCAGCAAGATCTATACCAGCGGCGCTGACGCGAGCGAATACTGCTGGCTCCTCGCGCGTACCGATCCCGAAGCGGCGAAGCACCGCGGGCTGTCGCTGTTCATGGTGCCGATGGACTCGCCGGGCGTGACGGTGCGGCCGCTTGCCAACATGCTCGGCGTCGCCTGGTTCAATGAGGTCTTCTTCGAGGACGTGCGGGTCTCCCGGCTCAACCTGGTGGGGGGCGAGAACCAGGGATGGCAGATTGTGACGACGGCGCTCTCCGCCGAGCGCTTCTCGCTGTACCATTGCCGCAGCCAGTTCCGGCTCCTGCAAACGGTTGTGGAGTACGCGCGACGGGTAAAGAAGGGCGGTAGGCCGCTCTTCGGTAGCGCGGCGGTGCGGCAGAAGCTGGCGCAGCTTGCCATCGAGTTCGAGGTGGCGCGGCTCCTGAGCTATCGCGCAGGACTGATGCGCAGCCGCGGGCAGCCGCTGACCTACGAATCGGCGATGGTCAAGATGTTCAACACGGAACTGAGCCAGCGGCTGTACAATGTCGCCATCGACATGCTCGGCCTGTACGGAGGGCTGCTGCCCGATTCGGCGCGGACAGTGCTGGGGGGCGCGGTCGGCCACGGGTACCTCGATGCCGTGCAGGCTACGATCGGGGCGGGCGCGTCGGAAGTGCAACGCGACATCATAGCCCGACGGGCGCTGGACATGCCCCGAGGCTGACGGTGGCCGTGGTCCTCTGCTTCGGAAACCCCTACGTCCCTGAAGATGCGCTCGCCATCGAGCTCGGCGAATCGCTGGAGGCGCCGGGCTTCACGTTCGTCCCCACACCAGCGCCGGAGTCGATCATCGACCACCTGGAAGAAGAACTGTACGTGATGGACGTAGCGGAGGGGGTGAGCGAGGTGACGCTGATCACCGACCCCTCGAAGCTGCGCCTGCCGCCGCGCGTGACCGCGCACGACATCGACCCCGCGCTCTTCTTGCGGCTCGTGGAAACGCTGTACGGGGTCAAGGTGCCGGTCATCGCCCTGCCGATGGGGGTCGAGCGTGAGGTGGTGCGGGGGCAACTGCTGGAGTTGCTGTCGCGGCTGACGCGGGAAAAGGAGCCGGGGGGAGAATAACACGCGGCACCTCAGCCTGAAGGCTGGGGCATACTTCTCATTCTCGTCGAGGCGGCTGCAGCATGGCGGCGGCGCGGCTGAGATCCTCCTCTGTATTAATGTTGAAGAAGGATAGCCCTTCGGGGTCGAAACGCGTCCAGACGTCCTCGTCGACGTAACGCACCCTGACGGCGGGTAGGAATGAGATCACTTTGAGGTGGCCGGCGACGAGTTCGCGGCGCATCGGCTTAAGACAGCTTCGCCGGTACACGGCGTGCAGCGCCTGGGTGCGGCCGCGCCGTCGCGGCATGACGACGTCGTAGCCCTCGCTCAGACGGAGAAGCTCGCGCAGGAGCGGCACGGAGAGCAACGGCATGTCGCAGCCGGTCACGAGGGCCAGCTCGCGCCGCGCCTCCCGCAGACCGCTATAGATGCCACCGAGGGGCCCTTTCGCCGGAAGCACGTCCTCGACTGCGCGCAGCGTCCGGGCGGTTGTGACAGGGGGCAGCGTCTGGCCGGCGGCAGTCACGACGACGATCTCGTCCACTACCACTGCGACCTTGTCTACCACCCACTGAAGCAGGTGCCTGCCGAGCAGGGGCTCTGACGCCTTGTCGCGGCCGAGGCGGGTGCCGGCGCCGCCGGCAAGGACGATTCCGGTGGCCGCGGGAGTTTCTTCGCCGGGTGGCTCCTCAAGCACTTGCTGCTCCCCCTGTACGATCATTCAGAGGCGGGGCGTGCGTCAAGGGGGCGTTTGAGAAACGACGACGCACGTGAGGAGGTCGGCACGGTGGGAAAAGCCGGCGGGAGGACCAGGGTCCCCCTTGCACGCGTTCCGACGGCGAATGCCAATGACCGGAGGCGACCCTGCGAGATCTGCAAGTTAGGCGTCGGTGAAGACGCCGCCGAGAACGACCATCGCCAGCCCGGCAAGGGCGACGAGGGCGAACTCGAGGACGACGGGCCACGACAGGTTGGCCGTAAGGTGGTGCTGGATGAGCCCGCTCGCGACGTAGAAGACGAGCAGCAAGAAGACGGCGGCCAGGAAGCCGTCGAGGGGGGTGAAGTACAGCGCCCAGCGCGCCTCGGCGACGACGAGTCCTATCGCGAAGGAGAAGGCGAGGGCCCTCATGCTCGCCTTCACGATGGGAAACGGCATGAGACCCGGCTCGCGCAGTATCTCGGCTCCGAGGACGGCGCTCACAAGCCCAACACACAGCGCCGCGGGCACCAGATCGAGCTCAAAGCTGTAGAAGACGGCGTACAGGGCGAACGCGGCGAGATAGGCGAAGAGGTTGAGGGTGAAGCGCGCGCCGACGTATGACGCGCTCTCAGTGTCGACGGCTACGTACTCGGCATAAAGCACGGCGCCCATGACAACGCCGGTGACGACGGCCGCCAGTATCGACCAGTAGCCGCCGATCGTGTCCTCGAGAAAGAAGCCGCCTGCAAGCGCGACGAGGGTGGGCACGAGCAGGTACGGCGCGGTGTCGATGGGCTCGCGGAAGAGGCTGTTGGGATGCGAGCGCACGATGCCGTCGGCGCCGAGGGCGACGAGGCCGGTGACGACGATGAGCAGCCAGGGCTTCGTCGGCTCGACGGCGAGGAAGAGGGCGAGGCCGAGGGTGTACACCGCGGCCATGAGGGGAATCTTGCCGGTCTGCGGAACGGCGCTTAGATTCAGGTTCACGGGCGACAGTTTCTCCAAGAAGGCCTCCCCCGAGGACGAAAGCTCCGGCATTTTACCGTTGCGCTTCGGATGGTGTCAACCGCGAACGAGGCGTTGGGGGTGGGGGCGGGGGCGCCGTGCCCGCGAAGCGGGCAGAGGCTGTCGCCCGCGGGCGACAGCCTCGAGCGCCTGCGGCGCTCACGGCGCCCCCACCCCCACAGCGCCCCCACACCCACACACCGCCTCACGCCTCCACGGGCTCCCTCACCTCCGATGCGATCGCCTCGACGACCTCCAATAGAATGTCGCGCCAACCCTCCCCCATCTGCGATCGCCGCAGACGCACCGACCTCGGCCCCACCCAGCTCTGCGCCGGAAGCCGCCCCCGCAGCCTCTCGCGCGGCAACGACACGCCCGATGCCATCCGCAACACTATCTCGTCGCCCTCCGCCTGAATCGACTGCACACGCGCTTCTTCCGCCGCCCCCTTCAACCTCACCACGTACAGCAGCGCCCGCACCGGCCGCGGCAGGGGCCCGAACATGTCCTCCATCTCGCGCGCCAGCTCGTCGATCTGTTGCTTATCGCGCGCGGCCGCCATCCGGCTGTACAGCGCGAGACGCAGGTTCAGGTCTTCGACGTAGCTCTCGGGGATGAACGCCGTGAGCGGCAGGTCGATCATGACCGGCGGGCGCGCCTCCACCGGCGGCGGCGTTTCACCCCGCTGCAACGCCTTCAAGCGCTCGACGGCCTGCGCCAGCAGCTTTGAATAGAGGTCGAAGCCCACTGCGCCGATGTGGCCGCTCTGCTCCGCGCCCAACAGGTTCCCGGCGCCCCGTATCTCGAGGTCGCGCAGCGCGATGCGGAAGCCCGCTCCCAGCTCCGTCGCCTCGAAGATCGTTTGCAGGCGCTTCTGCGCCGGTTCCGTCAGCAGCCGTCGGCGGTCATACAGAAGGTAGGCGTAGGCGCGGTTTATCCCCCTGCCCACGCGACCGCGAAGCTGATAGAGCTGCGCCAGACCGAAGCGCTGCGCCTGATTTATGATGATGGTGTTTACGTTCGGGATATCGATGCCCGACTCGATGATCGTGGTGCAGACCAGGACATCGACCTCTCCCTTCACGACCTCGAGCATCACCCGCGCGAGCTGCTCCTCCGGCATCTGGCCGTGACCGACCGCTATCCGCGCCTCCGGCACGAGATCGCGCAGACGCCGCGCCACCGTCTCGATGCTCTGCACGCGGTTGTGCACGAAGTAGACCTGCCCGCCGCGCTCCATCTCACGCAGGATCGCCTCCCTTATGAGCCGCTCATCATATTCCAGAACGTAGGTCTTGATGGGGAGGCGCTCCTCAGGAGGCGTCTCCATCGTCGACATGTCGCGGATGCCGGCCAGTGACATGTGCAGCGTGCGCGGTATCGGCGTGGCCGAGAGCGTCAGCACGTCCACCTCGCGCCGCATCTGTTTCAAGCGCTCCTTGTGGGAGACGCCGAACCGCTGCTCCTCGTCTATGATGACCAGCCCCAGGTTCTTGAAGGCCACGTCCTTCTGTAGCAGCCGGTGCGTGCCGATCACGATGTCCACACCGCCCGCAGCCAGGTCGCGCACGACCTCCTGCTGCTCCTGCGGCGAGCGAAACCGCGACAGCATCTCGATGCGCATGGGGAACGCCGCCAGCCGCTCCGTGAACGTGAAGTAGTGTTGCTGGGCAAGCACGGTCGTCGGCACGAGCATCGCCACCTGCATGCCGTCCATCACCGCCTTGAAGGCTGCCCTTATCGCCACCTCCGTCTTGCCGTAGCCGACGTCGCCCACCACGAGACGGTCCATCGGCCTCTCCGACTGCATGTCCGACTTGACCTCCCGCATCACATCGAGCTGGTCAGGAGTTTCCACGTACGGGAACGAAGCCTCCATCTCCTGCTGCCACGGGCTGTCAGGCGGGAAGGGATGCCCCATCAGCACCTGCCGTGAGGCGTAAAGCTGGAGCAGCTCCTGCGCCAGCTCGCCTACCGCGCGGCGCACCCGCTCCTTCGCGCGCGACCACTCCTGCGTCCCGAGTCGCGTAAGAGAGGGCGCCGCCTCTCCCGCGCCGATGTACCGGCCCACGCGGTCGACCTGATCGGTGGGAACGAAGAGCTTGTCGCCCTCGGCGTAGTGCAGCTCCATGTACTCGCGCTCCGTGCCGTTCTGCCGCAGCTTCGTCAGACCGGCGAAGCGGGCGATCCCGTGCTCGACGTGGACAACGAGGTCGCCCGGGCGCAGCTCAGACAGGAAGGGCTCGAGCGAAGGCGCCGGCGGTCGAACCGGCCGTCGCTGCTTGACGAAGCCGAAGACTTCCGCGTCCGTAAAAAGCGTGAGCGCGCGGCCGTCGCGCTGGAGAGCCCAGCCCTGCGGCAGCGACCCGTGCACCAGCGACAGCGACCCCGCAGGCGGCGGCCCGTCCAGCGAAAGCGACGGCACGACGATCACGTCGCGCTCGCCCAGCACCTCCGAGAGACGCGCCGATAGCTGCGATACGATGACCGCCGTCTCCTTCCGTCGCGATGCCTCCGCCAGGTCTTTCGCCAGCTCCTGCAACCGGCCGCCGTAGCTCTTCGGCGCCGCGCAGGGAAGGAGGAGCGTGCGTTCGTCGTCCTCGCCGCCGGCCCATCGAGAAACAACGAGCGTGTTCGGCCGCCCGGCCAGCGAAGTGTGCAGTTCCTCCCACGACAGGTTAGGCAGCGGCATGTTCCGCGGCAGCTCTCCCCTGCCGGCCGCCTCGTCGCGCACTTCGGCGACCTGCCGGTCGTGCTCCTCCTGCGCGGCGCTCAGCTCGGGCAGCTCGTCGAGGACGAGCAGCGATGCGCCGGCCTCCTGCGCCATATGATCGAGAAGCGTCGCGCGGGCAAGGAACGGCAAATAGAACGAGTCGTCGTCGAAGCCCTGGCCATCCGCCAGCATGGCCAGCTCCTCGCGGAAGCGCCGCACTACGTCCTCCTGAGCGTTCGTGAAATCGAGCCGCGCCAGCAGTTCGGGGCCGCGCGGCTGCGGCAGCAGCATCTCCCGCGCCGGCCCCAGCGTGACGGAGTCGGTAAGGCGTACCGTCCGTTGCGTCGCCGGGTCGAACAGGCGCAGGCTTTCGACGCGGTCACCGAGCAGCTCAATGCGCACCGGCAGGTCGGCGTCGGGCGAAAAGACGTCGACGATGCCGCCGCGACGGCTGGCTAGGCCGGGCGCGTCGACCAGCGGTTCGAAGCGGTAGCCCCGCTGCAACAGCCGCCTGAGCAGCGGCTCCGGCGAGAGCGCGCCGCCGGCGTTAATGGTCTCGCGCCCCGAGCGCAGCTCTTCCGGCGACAGCGTGGTCTGGCTCACCGCCTGGACCGAGGCGACGATGATCAGGCGCGACGATGGCCGCTCGCTCAGAGCCGACAGGACGCGCAGGCGGTCCCTTATCGCCGGCCAGTCGGGCGCCAGGCGTTCGTATGGGAGCGTGTCGCGACGGGGGAAGAGGAGCACTTCTTCCTCGTCGCCGAGCCACGTCTTCAGCTCCTCCGTCAGCGCCCAGGCTGTATTGGGACGCGACGTCACGACCAGCAGGGGGGCGTCGACGTAGCGCGAGAGCACGGCCAGAAGACAGGCCTTCGCGCCCTCGGCGGCGGCGACGATCCGCCGCTCGCCCGTCGATTCGAGGAGGCGGGCGAGCCGCTCCTTTCCGAGCACATCTTCGATTAGCGGGAGGAGTCCGGTAAGTTTCATGATCAACGCCGAAAAGGGCTGGCCACTGAAACCAG
Organism: Dehalococcoidia bacterium; assembly: GCA_030018455.1. Classification (NCBI taxonomy): domain Bacteria; kingdom Bacillati; phylum Chloroflexota; class Dehalococcoidia; species Dehalococcoidia bacterium. Next base: position 59,986 of record JASEFU010000007.1, on the reverse strand, counting down.
CCCCTTTTCATTGTAGCAGCGCCCGCGTCAGCCCAACAACCGGCGGCGCTAGTAGGCCTCGCCCTCTTTCTCCTCCGCCGGCTCGGCGACGAAGCTCAGGTACAGGAGCAGCAGCGCCGGCGCAATGATGACCACGCCCACCACCAGGCTTATCAGCGACGCCCGCAGCATCGCATCATTCGTCGCAGCCTGGAAGATGTCCTCGCCCGGCACGATGAAATACGGGTACTGGATCACCCCCCACGTCGCGACGAGCAGCGCCATCGCGCCGCCGCCCATCACCGGCGCCAGAGCGTACCACCGCCGCCACAGCACGAACATCGACGCCAGCCCCGCGAGCAGCGCCACGCCCGACACCGCCAGCGGCGCCGGACGCTGCCACTGCTCCCAGAAGTCCGTCGCTTCCCAGCGCGCGACGGCCAGCGTGACGACTGCCAGCGCGGCCACCGCCACGCCCGAGACCAGCCCCTGCCGTCGGAAGTCCTCGCGCAGTTCGCCGCCGGAGCGCACCGTCATGTAATTCATGGTCAGGTAGCCGCAGATGGCGACCGCCGTCAGCCCGAAGAGAATCGGCACCGGCCGCACCCAGGGCTCGTAGAGACCGGACGCCACGAAGCTCTGCTCGACCTCGATCTCGCCTGCGGCCGTGGCCCCCAGCGCGACGCCGAAGAAGAAGGGCGCGATGACGCTCGCTATCGAAAAGGTGATGCCGTGAACGGGGGCCGTCGGCGCTCCCGCCTCCCTCGCGAAGTTGCGGAATGCGAACGCAGCGCCACGGAAGGTGATCCCGATGATCCCGATGGTTATGGGCACCAGCAGGGCGATGAAGAGGTCGCCGAAAGCGAGCGGGAAGGCCATGAACAGCACGACGACAGCGAAGACGAGCCAGACGTTGTTCGTCTCCCAGACCGGGCCTATCGCCTTATAGAGGGCGTTCCGTTGCTGCTCCTTCCGCGGCCCGTTCGCCAGCGCCGACCAGATGCCGCTGCCGAAGTCGGCGCCGCCCAGGACGGCGTAGCCGACGAGTCCGCTCAGCACGACAATTGCCGCCAGCTTCTCAAGCACCGAAGATCCCCTGTTTCGATTCGTCTTCCCGCGGCGTCTTCGTCCGTCCCCGCTGCTGCCACGAGAGGACGCCCGCCAGCCCGATCGTCAGGGCAATGTATGCCAGCGAGAACAAGAGCAGCAGCACCCATATCCCCTCGCGCGGCGTCGCGCCCGACTCCGTCCGCATGACGCGGTATATCACCCACGGCTGCCGCCCGAACTCGGTCACGAACCAGCCCATCTCTATCGCCACGAAGCCGAGAGCGCCGACGCCGGCCAGCGCCAGCAGGAGCAACCGCCCGGGGTCGATACGGCGCGTCCAGGCCGCCATGCCCCAGAACCAGCCCGCGACGCCAACGAAAAGGAAACCGAGCCCGACCATGATCTGGAACGGGAAGTGGGTCAGGAAGACCGACGGCACCTCGTCGTCGGGGAAGGCGTTGAGGCCGCGCACCTCGGCGTCGAAGTCCTCGAAGGCGAGGAAGCTGCCCAGCTTCGGTATCTCGATGGCGAAGCGCGTCTCGTTGTCGTCGGGGAAGGGGATACCGCCGATGCGCAGCGGCATGCCCTCGACCGTCTCGAACTGGCCCTCCATCGCCGCGAACTTCTCCGGCTGGTCGTGCGCCAGGAAGCGGGCGCTGAGGTCGCCGGTCACCACCTGCAACGGGGCGAAGATGACGACGAGCCCCATGCCCAGCACGACCGCCATCTTGTTGTAGTCGGAGCGGTCGCCGCGGAGCATCGCAAAGGCGTAGTAGCCGGCGACGGCGAGCCCCATCGCCACGTAGGCGGCAAGGGCGCCGTGTATGAACTCGTACGGGAGGGCATCGTTGAACATCGCCGCTACCGGGTCGACGTTCGCCACCTGGCCGTTGACGATCTCGTAGCCCTCGGGCTGGTTCATCCAGCCGTTGGCGCTGATTATGAAAAACCCTGAGGCGAGCGCGGCGATGACGATCGGGATCGTCATGAGCCAGTGGGCGGTAGGATTGAACTTGTTCCAGCCGTAGATGTAGAGGCCGAGGAAGATGGCCTCGGTGAAGAAGGCAAAGCCCTCGAGGAAGAAGGGGAGGCCGATGACGCCGCCCGCGAAGTCCATCCAGTTGGGCCAGAGGAGTCCGAAGGAGAACTCGAGGAAGGTGCCGGAAACGGCGCCGACGGCGAAGAGGACGGCGGCAACGACGGCCCAGCGCTTGGCCATGAGCTGGTACATTTCCTTGCCGGTGCGGAGGAAGAGGCCTTCGGCGGCGAAGAGTAGGACGGGGAGGCCGATGCCGATGGTGGCGAAGACGATGTGGAAGCCGAGGGCCATGCCCATGAGGGCGCGAGACGAGTTTACGGTGTCGAACAAGCGTTGCCCCCGAAGAGCGCGGTTGTTTGGATATGATAAGGGCGAGCCTTCGGAGCCGCAATGGCGGTTGCCACCAGCGCTCGCCTTACTATCAATATATCACGCCTGTCCAGCACCCCGACGGTTTGTCGCCCACGCGCGTCCGCTGCCGCTTTCGCAAGCGAACGCCTCTGTTCCCACCCGCCCGCCCACAAGGTCTCTCGGGAATCAGGGGGATACCCCCTGAAGCCCCCACTACCGGCAGGCAGACCCGTCAGGAAGGGCTTCGCCCTGCCTGCACTCTCCCGAGCATGCCTTGGAAAGAAGACAACGCTTCGGGCCTCGCCCGAGGCGTCTACCGCCTACTTCTTCGGCGCCTCGGGTCGCTGGACGCCTTCGCCGAAGCCCACGGCTGCACGCACGACACGGCCCATCGCGTTGTGCTGCCCGTGATAGCGGAACATCGCCCCCAAACCCATGATCTCCAGGTCGGTGTTCAGCACTTCCTTGTTCTCCAGCAGCCCGTGCGGCGGCACCTCCGCGATCTCGTCCGCCAGCTGGTCGACGGTCGCTTCGAGCTGGTCGGGCGGCACCGCCAGGCTCGCGAGGCCCCAGTCGGCGGCCTGCGCCCCGCTTATCGAGCGCCCGCTGAACAGCAGGTAGCGCGCCCGCTTCGGCCCGATGATCATCTGCCACAGGGGCATGCTGCTGACGCCGCCCCAGCGCTGCGCCGGGTGCCCGACAATCGCGTTCTCGGCAGCGACGGTGATGTCGCAGACGAGCTGGAGGTAGCAGCCGGCGGCGAGGCAGTGCCCGTGTACCTGCGCTATCGTCGCCTTCGGGAAGTTCCAGATGCGCATGTAGCGGGCCTCGATGGCGCGGAGGGTCATCAGGCTGTTCTTGAGGTCCCAGCGTTCGTGCCCCTTCGGGACGCTGATGTAGTAGCTGCCGCTGAGGTCGTAGCCTGAGCAGAACGAGGGGCCGTTCCCCTTCAGCACCACCACGTTCACGGAGTCGTCGGCCTCGGCGTGGTTGAAGGCGGCGTCGAGGTCGTCCAGGAGCTGGTAGTTGAGGGCGTTCCGCTTTTCGGGGCGGTTCATGATGATGTAGCCCACCTTGCCGCGGGTCTCGTAGTCGACGGTCTCGAAGTGCTTGCCCATGTGTGTCTCCTTCCATAGGGATGCGACGGCGAACTGCTGGTCTGTCTGTAGCACCGTTCCATCCGGCGGTCAAGCCGTGGCGGCAAAGAGCGAATTGCGTTTCCCCTGTTGCGGACAACGTTTAGTTGTGCTAGTTTCCAGCAGGTTTGAGTAAGTAGTTTCAGTTAGGGGACTCTACCTAGGGAGGATTCGTTTCCTCCCCGTGTTTCCTTCCGTAATCTATTGCGCGCTTCTGCTGATTTGTGATAAAAGGAACATGGAGATTGTGACAGAATGAACAAAGGGGGATTCTCCATCGTTTAGAGCGGCAGCAGGCGACTTGCCGCAGTGTTTGCACTAGCCATGATCGTGGAGGGTAGCTATGACGACACTGACCAGACGAGGTTTTCTTAAGCTTTCTGCCGCCGGCGGTGGAAGTCTCCTCCTCGCAGGCAGTCTGGGACTGGCGGAAGCCGAGGAATTCCCTCTCCATAAGAAGATCGGAGAGGGGTTCACCATCTGCCCTTACTGCTCCTGCGGCTGCGGCCTCATCATCGCCACCGACGAAGAAGGCCACGTGATCAACTCCGAGGGCGACCCCGACCACATCATGAACCGCGGCGCCCTCGACCCCAAGTCGATCGCAGTGCGCCAGCTTTCGACGAGCCCCCTGCGGCTTCGCCAGCCCATGTACAGGGCCCCCGGCTCCGACACGTGGGAGCCGAAGACCTGGGAATGGACGATAGCCGCGATCGCTGAGCGGATCAAGAAGACGCGCGACGAGACCTGGGTATCGACCGTCAAGGTCGAAGACAAGGATGTCGCCGTCAACCGCACCGAAGGCCTTGCCTGGCTGGGCGGCGCCGCCAACAACAACGAGGACTGCTACCTCTCGTCGAAGCTGGCGCGCGCCCTGGGGGTTGTCTATCTAGAACACCAGGCCCGTATATGACACTCGGCCACGGTGGCCGGTCTCGGCCCCTCATTTGGCCGCGGTGCCATGACCAACGACTGGGCGGACGCGAAGAACTCAGACTGCATCCTGGTAATCGGCGCCAACCCCGCTGAGAACCACCCCGCCTCCATGCTCTGGATCAACACGGCGCGGGACAACCGGGGTGCAAAGCTGATTGTGGTCGACCCGCGCTTCACGCGCACGGCCGCCACAGCCGACCTGTACGCCCCCATCCGCTCGGGGACGGACATCGTCTTCTTCGGCGCCTTGATGAATTACATTATTCAGAACAAGCTCTACAACGAGGAATACGTCAAGTACTACACCAATGCCCTCACCCTCATAAACCCCGACTTCAAGGGCCCCGCCGACCTGGACGGCCTCTTCTCCGGCTATGACGCCGAGAAGCGCAGCTACGACACCAAGAGCTGGCAGTACCAGACAGAGAAGAAGACCGTCACGGTGAAGGAGAAGGATCCCGAGACCGGAGTGGAGCGGGACGTCCAGAAAGAGGTCAGCGTCATCAAGCAGGCGACGAGCCTCGACGACCCCAACTGCGTGTTCGCGCACCTGACAAGACACTACTCGCGCTACACGCCGGAGATGGTCGAGCGCGTGTGCGGCACGCCGCAGGACAAGTTCCTGCAGGTGGCGGAGATGTACTCCGCGACCGGCGCCGTCGACAAGAGCGGGACGATCTACTACGCGATGGGCCAGACGCAGCACACGGTGGGTACCCAGAACGTGCGCGCCATGGCGATGATACAGCTTTTGCTGGGCAACATCGGAATGCCCGGCGGCGGCGTGAACGCCCTCCGCGGCGAGTCCAACGTGCAGGGCTCCACCGACATGGGGCTCCTCTTCCACCTCCTGCCCGCGTATCTCGCCAGCCCCACAGACAAGGACGTGGACTACGCGGCCTACTCAAAGACGTTCGCCAAGACGAGCTACTGGGACAACGGCCCCAAGTTCTTCGCCAGCATGATGAAGGCCTGGTTCGGGGCTGCCGCGACTAAGGAGAACGGCTACGCCTACGACTACCTCCCCAAGAGGAGCGGAAACTACTCCTGGATTGCGCTATTCGAGGCCATGTACGCCGGGAAGATAAAGGGCTGCTTCGCGATGGGGCAAAACCCGGCGGTCGGTGGCCCCAACGCCCGGCTGGAGCGCAAAGCGCTGGAGAAGCTTGACTGGCTCGTCGTCGCCGACCTCTTCGAGACGGAGACGGCGTGCTTCTGGCGCGGCCCCGAGGCCAACCCCGCCGACATCCAGACCGAGGTCTTCGTGTTGCCGGCGGCGGACGCTGTAGAGAAAGCGGGGAGCATCGCCACCAGCGGACGGCGCATCCAGTGGCGGCCCAAAATAGCCAACGTCCCCGGCGAGGCGAAGGAGGACCTCTGGATCCTCACGCAACTCGCGAACGCCCTCAAGGAGCTCTATAAGGGCTCGACGGAGGCAAAAGACCGGCCGATACTCGACCTCGTTTGGGACTACGGCGACCCGCCGGACGTGGAGAAGGTGGCGCAGGAGATAAACGGCTATGCTCTCGAGGACGTGAAGGACTCGACAGGCAAGGTGCTGGTGGAGAAAGGAAAGCTCATCCCCGGCTTCGCGACGATCGCCAGCGCCGCCGAACCCGGCGCAATTGCCTGCGGGTGCTGGATATTCTCCGGTTACTTCGCTGACGCGGACGACGGCGACGGCAACAAGATGCCCGCAGCCAAGCGCCGCGGCCAAAAAGACCCCGGCGAGATGGGCTTCTACCCCTACTGGGGCTTCACCTGGCCCGCCAACCGCCGCATACTCTACAACCGCGCCTCCGCCCGCCCCGACGGCACACCCTGGTCGGAAGAGAAGAAGGTCATCTGGTGGGACCCCGAGGCCGACTCGGGGACGAAGGACGCCCAGGGCAACCCCGTCCTCGGCAAGTGGGTGGGCTACGACGTGCCGGACTACGCGCCGACGAAGAAGCCGACCGCGAAGGCCGACCCGGCGAAGACGGGCCTCGCCGCCCAGTCGGGGACCGACCCGTTTATCATGCGGCCCGACGGCAAGGGCGGCCTGTTCGCTACCGCCGGCTGCGTCGACGGCCCCTTCCCCGAACACTACGAGGCGCTGGAATCGCCCGTCGCCAACCCTGTGTCCAGTGTCCAGACCAACCCGACGATCAAGATCTGGGATACGGATAAGGATGCGGAAATCGGCGACGCCGTAGGCACCCCGGATAAGTACCCGATCATCTGCAGCACCTACCGTCTCGTCGAGCACTGGCAGGCGGGCGCCATGTCCCGCACGCTGCCGTGGCTCGCCGAGACCCAACCGGAGATGTTCCTCGAGATAAGCAAGGAACTGGCGGAGGAGAAGGGAATAAAGAACGGCGACAAGGTCATCGTAAGCTCGGCCCGCGGGGAGATCGAGATGGTCGCCATGGTGACCGCCCGCTGGAAGCCGATGATGATCGACGGCAAGGTCGTCCACGAGGTCGGCATGCCCTGGCACTGGGGCTGGCAGGGCATCGCCACCGGCCCATCGGCTAACGAGCTGACGCCACACGTCGGCGACGCGAACACAATGATACCGGAGTACAAGGCGTTCCTCGTCGACGTGAGGAAGGCCTAGGGATAGCGGCAGGCGTTTCCGGAAGGATGGAGGGCTCAAATGGCAAAGTACGGACTCCTGGTCGATGAAACGAGGTGCACCGGCTGCCGCGGTTGCCAGGTAGCGTGCAAGCAGTGGAACGACTTACCGGGAGAAGAAACCCACCAGAGCGGCGAGTATACCAACCCGCCCTCTCTCAACGCCAACACCTGGCTCATAATCGATTTCAAAGAGGTCGAGGTTGACGGCGAGCTGAAGTGGAGCTTCCTTAACCGCCGCTGCATGCACTGCGAGCACCCGGCCTGCGTCTCGGCGTGCCCCGTGGGGGCGCTGAAAAAGCAGAACGACGGCCCCGTCACCTGGGACGGAGGGAAGTGTATCGGCTGCCGCTACTGCATGGTCGCCTGCCCCTTCAACATCCCGACGTTCACCTGGGATGAAGGACTCTTCGACGGCGGCACGAAGATCCGCAAATGCAACCTCTGCATCGACCGCATAAGCAACGGCCTGGAGCCTGCCTGCGTCAAGACGTGCCCCTCGGGCGCTTTGAGCTTCGGCACCCACGAGGAGATGGTCGCTCTCGCTGAAGAGCGCCTGGCCAAGAATCCCGAGAAGTACTACAAGGACCAGGGCATATACGGTTTGAAGGACGCTGGAGGGACCACCGTCCTCTATATCTCGCACATTCCTTTCGACATGATGGGGCTTCCCACTGTGCGTGAAGAGGCGATACCCGACGTGAGCGAGACGATCATGAAGAGCACGCCGATCGTCGCCGTTACCTGGGCCGGCATCCTCGCCGGCCTCTGGTGGGTGTTCGGGCGGCGAAACGCCATGATGAGCGGGAAGAAAACGGATAGCGGCGGGAAGGAGGATTAGTCAATGAGCGTCAGGGAGCAGAGTCTGGTCCGTACGTTATTCACGCCGGGTCACCTTATCCTCCTGGGGCTGATAGGCCTCGGCCTGGTTACGGCGATCGTCCGCTACGCCTACGGCATCGGAGCGATCAGTAACCTCAGCGACGACTACCCCTGGGGACTGTGGATCAGCTTCGACCTGCTGTGCGGCGTGGCGCTGGCAGCAGGCGCCTTCGTAACCGCCTCCGCCGTCTACATCTTCGGCCGCGAAGAGTTCCGCCCTATTCTTCGCCCGGCAATCCTCACCGGGTTCTTGGGCTACCTGATGGTCATATTCGCGCTGCTGGTAGACCTCGGTCACCCGGAGCGCATCTGGTACCTGATCATATTCTGGAACCCGCACTCAGTTATGTTCGAGGTAGGTTGGTGCGTGATGCTCTACACGGCGGTCCTGGCGATGGAGTTCAGCCCGCTCGTGTGGGAGAAGTTGCAGTGGTCGCCACTGCTGCGCCTGATCCGGAACATCACCGTCGTGCTCGTCATCCTGGGGACCGTTCTCTCCACACTCCATCAGTCTTCTCTCGGATCGCTGTTCAGCATCGTCCCCGATAATCTCAACGGCCTCTGGTACACACCGCTGTTGCCGGCGATGTTCTTCTTCACCGCAGTCGCGGTCGGCCCGGCCATGGTGATCTTCGAGTCAGTGATAAGCGGAAAGGTCTTCAAGCGGGCGCTTGAAACGGACATCCTCGGCAAGCTGGCCCTGGCCATCCCGCTGGCGTTCGCTGTCTACCTGCCGATGAAGTTCATTGACATCGCGGTCGCGGGAGATGCCGACCTCCTGTTCAAGGCCAACCTGTCTTCGGCCATCTTCTGGCTGGAGATCATCGGAGGAGTCGTCGTTCCCGGCGCTCTCATCCTGCTGCCCAGCGTGAGGCAGAGCTCGGGATGGCTGTTCGGCGTGGCGACGATGGTCATCGCGGGGGTCGTGCTAAACCGGTTCAACGTCAGCCTCATCGGCCTCGAGAGGCCCGAGGGCGCGTTCTATTTGCCGCATGTGCTCGAGTTCGTGATCACGATATCGATAGTCTCCGCCGGCGTGCTGGCCTACAGCCTTGTGGCGCGCTTCCTGCCGCTGTTCCCGAAGGAGCACTTGATCCAAGAGGGCGCAGCAGCGCAAAGTGGAATAAGGGCAACATCGGAGGCAACCGGGACGTACGTGCATCTGGAGCTTGAGCCTGAGAATGGTTAGTTATGACGAGATTCTGGAGGCTCTAAGGAAAGGGGCCGAGGAACAGCCACAACTCGCCGAGACGATAGACCTGTACGCAAAGATAGTAGAAGCGCAGGCCGCGACAGCCGCGGGTGAGGGCGTTTCGTCTCTGGAGCGCAAGGAGGCAGTGGCCCGCCTTAGCCAGGGCGAACCGCTGCTGTCGCCGGAGACGCTGCGGATCGACCCCAAGGCCTTCGCCGACCTCTGCAGCCGGGTCGGTTTCACCCTGGCGCAATGCCGGCGCGAGCTCGTGAAGCCGCTGGCGCGCATCCACGCCTGGCTTCGTGAGCATACCGACGAGATCGAACAGTTGGCCAAAGACTATCTGCGAGAGGGCCACGTCCGCAGAGGCGAAGAGACAGGGCTGGAGTCGAACCTCCTCTCTTTCATTTTTAACAACTCGCTGCGCCCTTTCCTGCGCCCGGTTGCCGAGGAGTACTCGGAGGTCATCAACGACAGCCTCTGGTACCGCGAACGCTGCCCTATCTGCGGCGGGGAGCCCGACCTGGCGGCGCTGGAGCGAAACTCCGGGCGGAGGCGTCTTCTCTGTTCACGCTGCGACTTCGAGTGGGGCTACGTGCGGGTCGCCTGTCCGTTCTGTCGCAACGCCGAGCCGGCGACCCTCGGCTACTACCCCAGCGACGACAGGGTCTACCGGCTTAGCGTATGCGACCGCTGCCAGCGCTACCTGAAGACGATCGATCTTCGCGAGGCTAAGGGAGAGCGGTTGCTACCCGTCGAGCGCGTGCTGACGATCGGGATGGACTTCGCGGCGCAGAAGGCAGGGTACAAAGCAGGTTGAAATGCTGGTAATACGTAACGGCTTTACCTATCTTCGCTATCAAGGAGAGCAGCGCGAAGTCGAGCACAAGCGCATGATAGGTGAGGCTGCCTGCTCGCTTGTGGTGAACGATCAGAAGTGGGTGACTTTTCTCTGCACCCCCACCGAGATCGACCATCTGGCTATCGGCTTTCTGTTCAATGCCGGCGTTATCAGCTCTATCGATGACGTGACAGAGCTAAAGGTCCTGGGCGGCGAGGATGACCTTCAGGTCCTGGTCGAGATCCGGCTCGCGCATGACACGCCCCTGCCGTCCCGGCCCACGCTGACCAGCGGGTGCAGCGGCGGTCTCACCTTCTGGGACATTGCCGCCACCCGGGAACCACTGCAGTCGACGCGCACTGTCACCCCCGCTCAGGTCTACGACGCGATGGGGCAACTTCTCGCGCTGAACGCCGGCCTCCACCGCGATGTGGGGGGCTTCCACAGCGCCGCCCTCAGCGATGGGGAGCGCCTGCTGCTGGCAGCGCACGACGTTGGACGTCACAACACTCTCGATAAGATCGCCGGAGCATCCCTGGCGACTGGAGTCTCCACCCGCGACCGCCTTCTCGTCAGCACCGGCCGCATTTCAACAGAGATGCTGGCCAAGGCCGCGCGCATGGAGACGCCCATCGTTATCTCTCGCAACTCGCCCACCGGTTTAGCGACGCATCTCGCCCGCTCCTGGAACGTCACCCTCGTCGGCTACGTCCGCGGCCATTCGATGCACGTCTACACGGTGCCTGAGCGCATAGAGTCCTAAACCTCTCTTGGACAGTTGAGCGAGGGGCCTGGGAACAACGGTGGGAAAAGGCCGTCGGGATGCTCCGGCAATTTATCGCCGGGGCGACTCAATCAAGGGGGGCAGCTAGGAAGCGGAACGGGCGCCCTTTTCCACGCCCGACTCGACGCGCCGCTCCCGCTCGTGCGCTTCCACCGGCATTTCTACGGTGACGACTGCGCCCTCGCCGGGACGTGATTTCAGCTCCAGGCGGCCTCCGAGGAGGCGCGCCCTCTCTTCCATGCCCGCCAGCCCAAGTTTGCCCTGCTTGGCGAGATCGCCCGTTCTTTCGGGGATGCTAAAGCCTTTGCCGTCGTCGCTTACGGAGATTCTCACGGAGCTCCTCCGGAATTCCACGAGGAGGTGGGCGTGCGTCGCCTCGGAGTGCTTCCAGACGTTCCGCAGCGCTTCCTGCGCGATCCGGAACGCGAGCAGCTCCACCTCCGGCAACAGGCGGCGCTCCTTCCCCGTCACTTTCATATCGACGCTGATACCGGACCGCTTCTGCATGTCGGCGGTCAGCCATTGCAGCGCCGGCAGCAGGCCCAGGTCGTCGAGCACCGAGGGGCGAAGGTCCTGGCTGAAGCGACGCACCCCGTCCAGAATTTCATCGATGCGGTCCTGTATTTCTTCCACCTTGCGGAGCGCACGCGGCGACTTTTCGATGGAGGCCAGCCTGTCCAGCTCGCGCGATAGGGCCACCAGCTCCTGGGCCGTATCGTCATGCAACTCGCGGGCGATGCGCTTTCGCTCCTCTTCCTGCGCCCTTGTCGCCTCCTGCAGATAGAACCGCAGGTTCTCCTCCAGGCGCTTTTCTTCGGTGACGTCGCGAGCTATGTGCTGAAAGCCGCGGGGGCGCTCGCCGTCGGTGATGAGGCTTGTGGTGAGCTTGACGTAGGCCAGCGAGCCGTCCTTGCGGATGAACTGCTGGTCATACGCTTTGTCGATTACTTCTCCCCGAAGAAGGCGCCGCTTGACCTCCCTCGCCACCTTCATCCCTTCCGGGGTCAGGAATTCGCGCACGTTCTTGGCAGTCAACTCGTCCTCGGTGTAGGCTCCGAGCCTGATGCCGGCGGCGTTGGTCATCACGATGTTGCCTTCCAGGTCCTGGATTATTATGGCGTCGTGAGCGTTCTCGAAGAGCTCGCGATAGGCCTTTTCGGAGCTTCGCAGGGCGTCGGCCGTCTCCCTCTGCTTCTGGTAGAGGCGCGCGTTCTCCAGGGCGACGCCGATGACGTTCCCCAGGGCAAGCAGGAGGTCGACTTCGCGCTTGGGGAAACGACGGAATCGGTTGCTCCCGACTGCGAACGTTCCCAGCACTTTCCCTTTCGATTTGATGGGGACGATGATTCCTACGGCTATCGATTCCTCCGCCGCGGACCGTTCCCGGAGTACCCGGCTGGCGCCCGGTCCCCCGATGAGAAGTGGTTCGCCGGTCAGGGCAACCTGCCCGTTCAACCCTTCGCCCAGCGCCAGCCCATGGAATTCGGCTGTTACCTTCGGCGATAGGCCTTCCTGCCGCTCCAGTACCAGGTCACCCGTCTCTTCGTGGCGGAGGAAGGCCAGGAAGATATCAACGTCCATCACCTCTCTGATCTTCGATGCCGCGCGCGCCAGTATCTCGCCTATCTCCAGCGACTCGGAGACGATGACGGAAACGCTGTTGATTGCCGCCAGCTCGGCCTCCCTCTTTCTTATGGTCTCAAGCTGCGATTCGAGTTGCTCCTGAGCTGCCATAAGATGGGAAAGAGCCCTCTCCCGCCGCCTGTGTTCCTGCTGGTAGGATTCAAACCAGATGTTGACGAGGACCCCGAAGACAGCGATACCTGCCGTCTCGAGGGAGGCATCGACACGGTATTCGGATATCCAGATATCACGGGGAAGCATGATGGCTACGGACACGAAGGTCACGAACATGCCGGCGCGCATCCCGAAGACAACGCCGGCATACATGATGGGCAGCAGGAAGAGCACGCGCTCGAGGGCATGTCTCTCCGTCCCCAGCAATGATTCCGGCGCGCGGTCGCCGATGAACAGGAGTTGCTGCGGGTACTGGAGGATGGTGACGATCAACAGCATGCACGCGACGATGTAGAAGTGCTTGCTGCCGATGAGCATCCTGGCGGTTCTAAACATCGGAGTGGTCGGCACCCTTCTGCCCTACCCGATTCTCAGTCTTCGTCCAGGGTAAGCCAGCCCTTTTTCAGCGCGAGGAGGACGGCTTCCGTGCGGGAGCCGACGCCCAGCTTGTTGAAGATGTTGCCGAGATGGGCCTGGACGGTGCGAATGCTCAGCGAGAGGTCGCCCGCGATATCCTTGTTGCTCTTTCCCTTGCCCGCCAGCCGCAGCACTTCCAGCTCGCGCTCGCTGAGGACTTCCCTCCCTGGCTCTTCAGCGACGATGGGGCCGCGAGCATCCCGGAAACGCTCCACGACTTTGCGCGCTATCTGGGGGTGAAGCACCGACTCCCCTCTCTGCACGGCGCGAACGGCATTTATGAGCTCGCTGCGACGAACGTTCTTCAGCAAGTAGCCAGCCGCCCCCGCTTCCAGCAGGGCAAAGATGTACTGCTCGTTGTCGTAGGCGGTGAGGATCAGGACGGCGGTTGTGGGAAGCTCCTGTTTGATCAGCTTCGTCGCTTCGATGCCGTTCACTTTGGGCATTGCGATGTCCATGATGACGACGTCGGGCCGGGAGCGCTTTGAGAGCTCGACCGCCTCCTCACCGTCTCCCGCTTCCGCCACGACCTCCATGTCGGGCTCCCGCTGTATCAACTCTCGGGTCCCTTCGCGCACTACCACATGGTCCTCGGCAAGCAGAACGCGAATCTTTTCCACGTAACTTCCTCCCTTTGCCTCGCTGACAACAGGATACCACTTTGGAAAGCGGCACAACACGGGGATTTCGCCGAGCGAGAACACCGGAGACCTAGTTGATTTCGCTTAGCGGGCCAGCAAGCGCTAGGTACATCTCTAGTTCAAAGATTCGCCTTATCTCAGATGGCAGCATTTTGGCCCGGGGCTATTCTGAAGCTGGAAACGGGAACGGAAAGGAACGGGACGATGGCACTGCTGAAAGAAAGAACAACCGGTCACGAAGAGCAGACGTTCGAGGGAAAGGGGGGAAAGACGATGCGTATCCTGGTACCGGTCGACGGAACGAGAGAGTGCGAGGAGGCGGTACCCCTGGCGGCGAGGATGGCCGAGTCCCTGGGTGCCGACATCTACCTGGTCCGGCTGGTCGAGGTGATTGACGCCTTCAGCCCCTACCGATACGACCCCGACGTCGTGAAGATCGTGGGTGAGACGAGGGAGTACCTCCACGACCTGGTCACGCGCTGGGAGCTGCCGGTGGAGAAGACTCAGTGCCTGGTCCAGCACACCGACAACGCTGCAAAGGAGCTGGTTGCCATCGCCAAGGCGCAGGAGATCGACCTGATCGTGATGGCGACGCACGGGAAGAAGGGGCTCAGGCGCCTCTTCCAGGGTAGCGTCTCTGACGAGGTCATCAAGACCAGGGCCTGCCCGGTGATGGTCGTTCCTCCCGCTGCGACCGTCGGAGCCCGCCACTGGTACGAGCGGCTCCCGGTCCCCGGTCGCGGCGAGCGGGCGAGAGCTCAGGCGACGCGCTAGCAGGCGGCCCCTACGGCCGCCTGCTAGCCCCGGCGGAAGAACGAAGACGACGAGACGAAACAAAACGAACGGTTACTTTTTAAAGCGGATAATCGCTCGACATACCGAAGGACAAGCGAATGGCTAATTACAGATTCGACGAGGCGCAGCTGGCCCCGTTCATCGCTTCCCTCTCCAAACACTACCAGGTCTTCGCCCCCGTACGGAGCGATGTGGTGCGCTTGCAGGAGGTGACGTCGGGCGCCAACATCGACCTGAGCGAGAACATCTACATACCGCCCAAGGAACTGTTCTTTCCGCAGAGCGACCCCCTCTTCCACTTCGATGGACAGAAGATGTCACTGCCGGCGGTAGCGGTCGCCCCGCGGGTGCTCTTTGGCATCCGGCGCTGCGACCTGAACGCCATCACCCATCAGGACATGCTCTACTGCCAGGCGCGCAGGGACCCGTCGTACGCGGCGCGGCGCGAGGCCACAGTCCTCATCGGCTATCACTGCGCTGAGCCGCCGAGCCCTTACTGCTTCTGCGGCAGCGTCGGGCTCAAGGACTGCCAGGACCTGATGTTCGTGCCGCGAGAGGGCTACTTCCTGGTGGAGACGGGGTCGGAGAAGGGCGAGGAGCTTGTGCACCGGTTCCCGCGCTACTTCCAGCCGACTTCGGAGAGGCTGCGCGATGAGGACCGCCGCACGCCCGGGACGGAACGGCTGGCTACCGATAATATCGCTCCGTTCTTCAATGACGAGCGGTGGGAGGAAGGGGTGCGGAATTGCCTATCCTGCGGCGCCTGCACAACTCTCTGCCCCAACTGCTACTGCTACGAGATAGGTGATGAGGTGGAGCTGGGCGACCTGAACCGCGGGACAAGGTGCCGCTACTGGTCAAGCTGCCAGTTGCGGGAGTTCACGCGGGTCGCCGGCGACCACATCTTCCGGAACGACCGGAGCGATCGCTTCCGCCACCGCATCTACCACCAGATGGAGTACTTCCGTGAGCGGTACGGCGTCACCCTCTGCACCGGCTGCGGCCGCTGCATCGCCTACTGCCCGACGCGGATCGATTGGGTGGACATAGTGAACCGGATGGTAAGCCATGCGCACTAGTGAAAAGGTACTGATCCCGATAGCGACAAAGGTACTGAGCGCCGTGAGGGAGACGCCGGACGGCGTTACCCTGACCCTCGATCTCCGCCTGGGGCACAGTCCGGGCCAGTTCCTGCAACTGTCCGTGGTGGGGATAGGCGAAGCGCCGATCTCCATCGCCTCCTGGGGCGGGGATACCACAACGGTGCACGTCAGAGAGGTGGGCAACGTGACGCGGGCGCTGGCCGCCTGCCGCGCCGGCGACACTCTCTACGCCCGCGGCCCCTACGGCAACGGCTTCCCCATGGATGCGACGTGGCGGCAGAGCCTCGTCCTGGTTGGCGGCGGCTGCGGAGTGGCGCCGGTGAGGGGCGTCATCCAGTACATACTGGCGCACCGCGGCGACTACGAAGACGTCGTCGCCTTCCTCGGCTACCGCAACCCCGCCGAGCTGCTGTTCCAGGCCGAGATCGAGCGCTGGCGCCGGGACATTGACCTGCACATCTCATTCGACAACATGGACGGCGGCTGCGATTTCGCCGCCACGCAGGGCTTCGTCACCGACCTGGTCCGTCAGAAAGAGATACCCGGCGGAGGCAGCACGGCCTTTCTTTGCGGCCCGCCCATCATGATGACCGTGGCGAGCAGGGTGCTAATGGAGAAGGGCATGCCGGAAGACAGGATATGGCTCTCGATGGAGCGGCTGATGTACTGCGGACTCGGTGAGTGCTGTCACTGCATGATAGGCGGGAAATACACCTGCGTGGACGGACCCGTGTTCCGGCTGGACACGATAAAGGAGCACATCCATGAGTGAGAGACAAATCGCCGTGGCGAAGAAGTTGAGAGTGGGCTTCTACGGCATCACCGGGTGCGCCGGCTGCCTCGAGTCCGTCATCTTCAACGAAGACGAGATCGTCGGCATCTTCAATCTCGTGGACGTGCAGGCATTTCCGTTCATCAAGGGCGCTAACTCACACGAGGACCTCGACGTGGCCTTCATGGAGGGCCTCGTCGCCTCGCCGCGGGACCTGGAGACGCTGAAAGAAGTGCGGAAGAACGCGCGCGTCCTGGTCGCCCTCGGGACGTGCGCCAACACGGGGTGCATCCCCGCCTACCGCCACTACACGCCGCTCGAGAACTACGAGCACCTGATAAAGGAAAAGGAAGACGACATCAAGGACGTGCCCCCTTCCCCCATCGACACGCACGTCCCGGTCGATTTCGCCATCCCCGGCTGCCCGCCGAACGGCAAGGAGATACTGGAGGTCATCAAGGCAGTAGCCGCGGGCAAGACGCCGCGTCCCTACACGGCTCCCGTCTGCATCGAGTGCCGGCGCAAGGGGAACTACTGCCTGCTCGAGTTGGGCAAGCCGTGCCTGGGCCCGATAACGCGCGGCGGCTGCGGAGCGGTCTGCCCCAGCGGCGGCTTCGAGTGCTGGGGCTGCCGGGGCCAGACGGAGGATGCCAACCTGCCGGCGTTCATCGAGTTGCTGGAGCAGAAAGGCTTTAGCTGGGACTTCATCAAGCGGCGCCTACGGACGTTCGTGGGACAGAAGACGCCGGACCTGGAGCCGCTTCGCAGAGCGCTTGAAGTGGAGAAGGTGTAATGAGCACGCAGATAGACCTTGAGGAACTGACGAAGATCGAGGGGCACGCTACCCTCAGGCTGCGGGTCGATGACGGACGGGTCGAACACCTGGAGATACGCTCGCTGGAAGGCAGCCGCTACTTCGAGGGGATCCTGCGCGGACGCCTGTACAGCGAAGCTTCGGAGATAGCGACGCGCATATGCGGCATCTGTAGCTGCGCCCACTGCCTGGCAGCCCATCAGGCCATCGAGAACGCGCTCGGCATCGTCCCCAGCGCGCAGACGCACGAGCTGCGGCGGCTCCTCAATCTCGGCGAAAGTATCCGCAGTCACGCAGCGCACCTGTATTTCCTGGCACTGCCCGACTATCTCGGCGTGCCGTCCACACTCTCGATTGCGCTCGAGCAGCGGGGGGCAGTTGAGAGGGCCATCCAGCTCATGAAGCTGGGGAACGACATGGTGCGGTTGCTGGCGGGGCGAGATATACATCCCGTGTCGGTGACTGTCGGCGGTCACCTGAAGATACCGACGCAGGAGCAACTAACGGGCATTCGAGAGCGGCTGGAGCAGCTCCGGCCGGCCGCCGTGGCGACGGCTGAGCTCTTCAACAGCCTCCCCTATCCCGAGTTGCACGTCAAGCTGGAACGCTTCTCGCTTTACAGCGACAGCGAGTACGCGCTAATAGCGGGCTCCATACGAAGCGATGAGCATGAATTCGAGCAGCGGGACTACGGGAAGTTTGTGAGCGAGTACCATTCGCCGGAGCAGACGGCGAACTTCGTGGTGCGCGAAGGGCACGCGTACATGGTGGGCGCCCTCTCGCGGCTGGCGAACAGCAAAGAGTTGTTGTCATCGGATGCGGCGGCGCTGCTGCGGGCGGGCCCCGTGCCCCAGGGTCTGGACAACCCGTTCTTGATCAACCCGGCGCAGGCCATCGAGCTGGTGCAGAACTTCGATGACGCGCTGGCGATCCTCTCGAACTTGCGGCCAGAGCCGGAGCCTCCGCCGGAGATATGGGTGCAGGCGGGGCACGGCATCGCCGCCGTTGAAGCGCCGCGCGGGGTGCTCTGGCACGAGTACGAGCTGGACGACACGGGCCACATCCTGCACGCGAACATCATCACTCCCACGGCGCAAAACCTGCGGGCGATGGAGGAAAGTCTCGCAGCGCTGTTGCCGGAGGTTGTGCATGAGGGGAAGGAGGCGGTGGTCGCCGCAGCGGAGAAGCTAATCAGGGCTTACGACCCGTGCCTCTCCTGCGCGGTGCACTTCTTGAATGTTGAATGGCTGTGATGACCCTCCACATCGCAGTCTTTTCCTGACGACGGCGGCCAGGTGAATTCGGCACCTGGCCGCTGTTTATCCTCTTTCGGGGTTCGACTTCAAGAGAGGGCGTCCGGCTTCGTGTCGTCGGGGCCCATGGCGAGCTTGTCGCGGGCGATTGCATCTGCTAGTATGACGAATGGTCGGGGTGTAGCGCAGCCCGGTAGCGCACCTGAATGGGGTTCAGGAGGTCGTGGGTTCAAATCCCACCGCCCCGACCATGAAGCAATCAGAAGGTCGGTTTCGAGGCTAACAGGCCGCGGAGCCGACCGTTTTTGTTCAGGTAGGACGGCAAAACCGACCTCCTGAATGAACAGGTCTCCCGGTCACGCCGCATCACACTTCATCACAGCCCATCACAGGGCCTGCTCGCTTCGCCCCCAGGCGTCGCATCTCGCCAGGAAGCCGTGATATAATGGTCATGATGACCGATTCGCGGGAGGTGCTCAGGTGACCAAGAAGATAAGCGCCGCCTACGGGTCGGGTGAGGATTGAAACGCCCCCTGTTGCCAGGGGTCTGTCCAATCGCCGCCGTTGCACCCGGCCTACGGGTCGGGTGAGGATTGAAACTTCAGGACTTGCGACGCGGCACCCGCACGCCCACTTTTCCGCGGCTCCGCGTCGAATCACCTTATCGGTTCGCGCCCGTAATTCCGCGCTCGTCTGAAGATGACCGCCCCAGCCGTCTGGTCAGCGCCTGCCAAGACGCAAGGCGGCTCCAGCAAGAACGAGGGCCGTTAGAGCAGCGGCCATAATGCCGACCCAGGTAGATGGGTGAGCGTGCCGCGGCCCCGGCGCAGCAACATGAGCGACTTCTTTCGCCGCCGGCTCGGCAATGCCGCCCACCGGCGGCCCGGCAAGCTCCACACGGGTATACGGGCTCGATAAATACGTCTGCCAGCCATCCACGACAAGGCCGTGGTTGGAAAAGAACTCGATGCTCGAGGCGGCCGGGTCAACGGGGATAGTGGCCTTCCACGCCCCCGCTTCGGCGTCGAATGTCATGTCCATCCAGTCCCCATCGGCGATCTTTTTCCACAAGAACGGCGCTGAGCCGCCCGGGGCGCGGTCGTAGATCCAGAACACGCGCCCGCTTTCGGGCTGCGGGCCGCTGTTGAAGGCGACGGTTATATGGAGCTGTTCGCCGACGAGCCGATGGCTTGATGCCGGGGGCTCCAGCATTGGACTGCCGTCAAAGAAATGCGTGACGAGAAGGGCGTACAGGTTTGTAACGTCGGTCTCGGCGGCGGGGTGCGGAGTCTGCGAGTGTCCACCGTTGGGCTGGTAATAAACAGGGATATGCGGATGTCGCTGGGCGCCCCACAGGATATCATAGGCGACATAGTCATGGGTTCCAGGCTGAAAGAGCACGTCGGCGCCCCGGTCCGTTATGTCGTCCCAATTCTCGGAGACAAAGAACTCAGCGGCTGTGCTGACTCCAATCTCGCGGATCTCTTCCCATGTCCAGCCCGCATCGAGGGCCAGGGTGTGGAGGTCCCTGCCTGAGGTGCCCCACGAGTTCTGCACATACCATTGCCGGCTGTGCTCGCCCGGGTCGATCTCGCCGGCGTCGAGCGCGTCGAAGAACCAGTCGTTGGCAGCGGTTACCGCGTCCATCGTCGCCTGGTCGTACAGGCGCAGAGGAGACGCGTAAGCCGGCGAAACACTCGAACAGATGGCCGTGAAGCGGTCATCGTGGATCAAAGCAGCCGCGGGCGCGAAGCCGTTTTTCGATCCCCCCGATGCTGCTATTTTGCCCACCTCGAAATACTCGGATTCAGCGTAGGCGGCGGTAGCCGCCCGCATTAGCGTCATCGGCCATATCCAGTAGACGCTGTAGCGAGCGTTATGGGTCTGGAGAAAGCGGTCGCTCATCTCCTGAGCGAGTTGCGCGCCGCCGGGCAGAGACTCGAGGGGTTGCACCACGGTGTGAACCAGACCCACGCCTCCTGCGAGTAGTGTCGCGCTGACGCCACCGATGGCAACATCACCGCCGAAGCTGTCGTACTCGTGACCACCGGTGATCCAGAACCCTTTCGCCCTTCCGGTCAGCGGCACTACCAGCCGCACCGGCACGCGGTAGTCCTGGCCCGGCCACCATTCCGCCACTCTGATCTCGATCAGCTTTTGCCTGCTCACCCCAGTGACCGTGTCGACGTGCCAGTCCTGCAGCACTACGACGTCAAGTGTGCTCTCCTCAAGAAACTCCGCCGGGTCGAATAAAGGCGGGTTGCTGGACTCGGCAATGCCCCGGCCGCCGCCGTCAAGCGAGCCAACCGGAACAGACGGAGCAAAGAGCGCAACGCTGGCTCCGGCGAAGGCAACCAGAAGGGCTATCCTGCGGGCGACACCTATTGATGGCATGACCGGAGTATAGTGGACACGCGGCAAGCCCGCAACGCGCCTCGCGCCGAGCCCCATCGCTACCCCCAACCGTCCGGCCGATGTCGTCCTGCGCGACCCTACGGCCGGACTACGTCGATCTCGATGAGGTCCACGGACGCTTCCTCGCGTGAACCCATCGTCCCGAAATCGCACGTCAAGAGACGCAGCGTGTGCTTCCCCTCCGACAACCCCGAGGCCACAACGAGCCGGTAATCCTCGACGAACGTGAAGCCCGCTGAAAAGCGTCCCTCCCGCTGCACCCGCTCGATGAGGCCGAAGCCCAGCGTGTGCGTCTCGCGAAAACGGGCGTCGCCGAGGACGAGCGACACCTTGTAAAAGCTGAGCGCGGGCGGCTTGACGGCCTGCCAGTACAGCCTCAGATGAAGGGTACCGCCCGCGGCCACCCGCTCTCGATCGATGTCAAAGCCGAGGAAGCGTACGCCGTCCATCTCCACGCCGACCGCGTGCTGCGGGTGCGCCTCCCCCAGGACAAACGGCGGGGGCTCAGTCTGGGCCCGATAGAGCGTGAGCGGGCGTCCACCCAACCAGGAGACATGGCGCGACGGCGCCGCCAGCACGGGCACGTACCACAGGTCCTGCGGCAAGAGCGCCTGCCCCTCCAGCCCCTTCGTCGAATGCCTGATTACCTCGGGCGCCGCCACAAGGTAGAGCGGACGGCCATCAAGCGCGGCCGCCGTAAAGGCATCAGGCGCTTCAAGCTGCGGGATGTCGACGCTCGGGCGCGGGTTGCTCGTCAAGTAGTGATGGAACAGGTCGAAGCCGGGAACGCCGGGCCGGCCGAGCAGGACGCTGTTCTCCGGCACGGCGCGGATCACCTCCTGATAGAAGTCTTTCACCGTCGTATCGCCTGAGCGGTCGTTTTGCGACCAGCCGCCGCTGACCTGGAGCGTCAGCGGGACAGCGAACAGCGCGCAGAAGGAGAGCGATAAAACGGCACGAGTCGCGGAGCGTCGCGGCACGACACCCGCCGTCGCTGTGAAAAGCCGGCGGACGCCGAACGCGACGAACACTGCGAACAGCAGGTGCGCGGGAATGAAGAAGACCGCGATATCGGGCACGTTGTACTGCGTGAAGTAGGCGATCTCCACCAGGTACGCTATGCCTAGGAAGCAGAACGCCTTCCTTTGCCGCCGGAGCATCTCCCACGCTCCGGCAAGCGCCAGCCCGCAGCCGACGATGCCGAAGTTCTCGCTCACCAGGCCGGCGTAAGTTGATAGCCTGTCGGGTAGCGCCGAGAGCGGAAACGCGAAACGGTCTTCGGAGAAGACGTTGAACACGTATGCGTAGATGCTGCCGGGATCGTCCGGTTTGTAGCGGAGCATCAGCTCATCGTTCAGGGTGTCGGCGCGTAGGGGCAGCCAGACGAACTGGCAGGCGGCCAGCGCGAACAGCCCCGCGCCCGCCAGCAGCGTCCGCGGGTCGAGGGGGCGAAGGCGACGCAGCAGGAAGACGTAGACCGCCAGCGCGGGCGCCAGCGCCAGGTTCGAGAGGTGCGTCCCCAGACTGAGCCCGAAGACCAGGCAGCCTCCACAGAAAAGCAAGCGGGCGGCGGTGTCCCGGCCCCCAGAGCCCATGCCGCGGCGAAGACGCTCGCCCCATCTCAGGAACAGGAAAACGGTCAGCGCGAACATGAAGGCGTTCGCCGCGTAGACTTCGGTGATGACGGCCTGCGACCACAACGCCGGCGAGAACGAGAAGAGAAGGGCGGCGAAAAGCGCGATCGGACGGTTCCTCGCCAGAAGAACAACGATGGCATACAGTAATGCGCACGCGCCGGCAGCTCCCGTCGCCGACATGAGGTTCATTCGGTAGGCCACGTCGCCGACGGGCACAAGCGTGAAGAGCTTTCCGAGCCAGGTGTAGAACGGGTAGCCGGGCGAGTGCAGGAGCCCCAGTTGATGGGGGACAGTCGCAAGCTCGTTGCCGTCCAGGCTGGCGTAGGTGAGGCCGGGAGCGAGCGTGAGATTATAGACAGCGAAGCTGACGGCGAAGACCGCGCCGGCAAGCACCCAGTCCCGCGCGCGGGCGGAAACGAGGGTAGCGGGCAGAACGCGCGAAAGACGGGCGCGGACTCCTTCTGCGGCGGCGGTCTCGATTACGGCGCTCATCACTCCTGAGCCTGAGCGTCCCGCCGGCGTCTGGCGCGAGGCGGTCGGCCGATCTGCTTCCCTGCGGCCGGGTACGTCGCTGATCAGCTTCGGCAGGAACGGGCCGCGTCTACCTGCGTCCTTTCACCTATTCGCGCCGGCTTCTCCCCTATAACTGACCGCTTGCCGACGGACGGTCGATGGCCTCTCAACGGGATAGAAGGCGGACAAGCGGATGCGGGAAGTCGCATGGGGAGACCGCCCGATGCATGGGGAGCCGGTGGGACGGAATCAGGGGAAACGCCTATCTTTGCAGTCCCGTGACCGGCCGATAGCTCTGGAGAGCGCAAAGTAAGGAGGCTTTGCTCTGTCCTCTCACTCCCCTGACCTCACCCGAGCGACAGCCGAGGAGCGGCAACTCGCCGGAGGCAGTCCCGGCACGGCGTCTTCCCTCCTCTCACGCGTCGTAGCGTCGCGGCGCGCTGCCACTTGCATACTTGCCGTGCTCCTCTTCGGCTTCGTTACCGCCGGCATGCTCGCCTGGTGGGACGTGGCCGATATGTACCACGCCCGTCAGGAGCGGCGCAGCCCCCGCGGGCCGCACGAGGACTACGTCGTCTTCTATTCGGCGGGACGCCTCGTGCGCGAGGGCCACGGCTGGCTGCTCTACGACGTGCCGACGGTCGCCGACGCCGAGGTGCGGTCGATGGGACGGGGCGTGGGCGGGACAGGCGTGCTTGCCTACTTCAACCCTCCGTTCGTCGCCGCCGCCTTCGCGCCGCTTTCCGCCCTCCCCATCGAGTGGGCCGCCGTACTCATCGGTATCAGTTGCACAGCCCTGGCGCTGGCGTCCGCGTTGGCTCTGGAGCGGCTGCTCGCCCTGGAGAGCCGCCGTCAGCGCCTGTTCTTCTGGCTCTGGTTCCTCTCGCTGCACTCCGTGACTTGGTGTGTCCTGCACGGGCAGCTCTCGCTGCTGATGATGATGGGATGGCTCTTCTTCATCGTCTTCCAGATGAAAGGGCGCGAGTCTCTCTCCGGTGCGGCGCTGGCGCTGCTACTGGTGAAGCCGCAGATGGCCGTGCTGCCGCTGGCGCTGCTGCTGTGGAAACGGCGCTGGCAAACGCTGGCCACGTTTGCCGCCATCGCCTGGTGTCTCGCCATGGTGTCTATCGCCGTGGCCGGCGTCTCGGTCGTCTTCGAGTACCCGCGCTTTCTCATCGAGAGCATGGGCTGGGAGGGCAAGTGGGGCGTGACGCCGCAGGGCATGTTCGGGTGGAGCGGGTTCGCGTCCCGCTTCCTGGACAATGGCAGCGCGGGACACCTGACACTGACTTGGACGCTGGACGCCGTCACGCTGCTGGGGGCGCTGTTCTGCTTGCGGGGCAGGTGGGAGCCTGCAAGGCCGCGCTTCCTCCTCCAGTGCGCGGCGCTGATTCTGGCGTCGCTTCTGCTGAACCCGCACCTCTACATGCAGGACCTGACGATGATGGCGCTGGCGGTCGTCCTGGGTGTGGCCTTCGCGCGACGCACGGGACAGGGGCTCCACCTCTGGATTGGGCTGGCGCTGTTGACGTGGGTCGCGCAGCTCTGGGGGTTGCGCCTTCTCGACGACGCCGGGGTGAACGTTCTCACGCCGACACTGGCGCTGCTGCTCGTCGCGGCGGCCGTCTCGTTGGAGAAAAGGCCGGTGGTTGCCGCGTCGCGGGGCGCCCGGCCGGAGAGCGGCAGGCCCGTCGAGGTGAATCTTGTGCTCATCCTGCAGGCGGCCTACGTCGCCTTTATCGTCGCCGCGTGCGTCGTCCGAAACACATTCCTGATGCCGGACGTCATCTTCCTGCTGCTGCTGCTCGGCTTCGTGTGGGGGCGACGGCGGATGCAGTTCGCCCGCGATTTCGCGCCCTTCGTCCTGCTGCTGCTGTCGTACGACGCGCTGCGCGGGTTCGCCGACGACCTCGCGGCGAACGTCCACATCGATTATCCGATCACGCTGGAGCGGCTCCTCTTTTTCGGACGCGTCCCGACGCAGATATTGCAGCGCTGGCTCTCCGATGAAGGGGTGACGCACTGGTACGACTCGGCGGCGGCGCTGATGCACGCGGCGCACTTCGTCGTGCCGCTGGCGTTCGCGGCGCTCATCTGGCAGTACCGGCGCGGACAGTACTGGCGGTTCATAACGGCGCTGCTCCTGCTGTCGTACGCCGGCTTCATCACTTACCTGCTGTTGCCGACGGCGCCGCCGTGGTGGGCGAGCGCGAACGGCCATCTCGAGGGGGTGAGGATCGTCCACCTGTCGTCGCACACCGCCTTCCTCTACGACAAGGTGAGCCCGAATTCGGTGGCGGCGATGCCGTCGCTGCACGCGGCCTACCCCTGGCTCTTCTTCCTGTTCGCCTGCCGGCTGTGGGGTAAGCGGGGCTGGCCTGTCGTCCTGTATCCGCTCACGGTGTTCTTCAGCAGCGTTTATCTGGGGCACCACTACGTGGTCGACATCATCGGCGGGGTCATCTACGCGAGCGTGGCGTATGCAGTGCTCTGCCCTATTGGCGACTACCTCGCCCGAAATAGGTGGTCACCCTTATTCCGCCTCATAAGGGTCAGGCCCAGAATAAGAGGCCTGGAGCCGGCGGGCGGCGAGGCGATCGGCGCGACAGCGAGGGTCGCCGAGGAGCGGGTGACCGCGCAGGGAAGGAGCCCGTAGGAATGCACGATCCCGGCGGCAAGTTACCGTTGACACGCATCGAGGTGGCGCTGTTCCTTGCGATCGCGGCGCTGGCGCTCCTGCTGCGGTTCTGGCAGCTCGACGCCCGCACCTTCCACGGCGACGAGGCGGTGCACGCTGGGTTCGCCTGGCAGCTTGCCGACGGCCGCGGCTACGAGCACAATCCGCTGACGCACGGGCCGTTCCAGTTCTTCGCCACCGCCCTCGTGTTCGTCCTGTTCGGTGACAGCGATTTCACGGCGCGCCTCCTCCCTGCCCTTTTCGGCGCGGCGCTGGCTGCCCTACCGTTCCTGTTCCGCGGTCAGCTGGGCAGGGTCGGTGCGCTTGTCACGTCGCTGATGCTCGCTGTCTCGCCGACGCTGCTCTATTTCAGCCGCTTTGCCCGCAACGACATCTACATTGCGCTGTTTACGTTTGGACTCGTCATCTGTATCTGGCGCTTCCTGGCGGAAGGGCGCCGCCTCTACCTGTACTTGACGGCAGCGCTGCTCGCGCTGAGCTTCGCGGCGAAGGAGGTCACTTTCATCACCGTCGGCATCCTCCTCGTCTACCTCGACCTGCTGGTGACGAGCGAGATGGGGGCCCAGATGGGGTGGCGCCCTGTGCTGCTGCCGAGGCAGTCCCCGCCTCAAGGGAGCGGCCCGACTGAGAGCCCCTACGCCGTGCTGGGGGTGCCGGAAGGGGCGCGACACCGCGACGTGCGGCGCGCCTACCGCCGCCTGCTGGCCGGACGCAAGAAGCCGTCGAAAGCAGAGACCCGACGCATCGAGAAGGCGTACCGGGCGCTGTCCGGCCCACGTCCACAGGCGGTCGGGGAAGGGGCCGTGCCTCCCGCCAGACCACAGACTCAGCCACCCGGCCCGGAGCAGCCGGCGAAGGCCCTTCCGAGCAGCCTGCCGGCCTGGGCGCTGCTCCTGCCGGTGGCCTGGCTCATCGTCGCTTTGTGGCCGTTGCTCGGCGGGCTGCGGCGCCGCCTGGGGCTTCACGTTTTCCCGCGCGCCGGGCATCCGCTCGCGCTCATGGGCTGCCTGTCGCTGCCGCTGCTGGCGGCGACGGTGGAAAGCCTGCCCTTCGTCGGCGACAGAGGGTATGACGTCCCGGCGGAGCTGGCGGTGATGCGGACGACGGTGCTTCTGCTGATCGCCGCCTCGTTCATTGTCGGCTTTCTCTGGCGCTGGCGCGTCTGGATGATATGCTCCGCCCTCTTCTACACGATCTTGATCTCGCTTTACACGTCGTTCTTCACCAACGCCGACGGCTTCTGGTCCGGCGCCTGGGGCTCGCTCGATTACTGGCTGGGACAGCAGGGGGCGCGCCTCGGCGACCAGCCTTCGTACTACTACTTCATGTTGCTGCCGGTGTACGAGTTCCTGCCGCTGTGCTTCGCGCTGGGGGCGGCGCTCGTCTACGTCGTCCGCGGAGAGCGACGGCACAAGCTGATCGCGGCGGCGGCGCTGGCAGCCGTGCTGGCGCTGGCGCTCGTCGGCGAATCGGTGCCCTTGTTGGGAGCGTATCGGATGCAAGTGGGCTTCCTCGCGGTCACCGCTGTGTTCCTCGTCCTGCCGATGGCTTCTCTAACGCGATTCCTCTTCTACTGGACGCTGGCGGCGCTCTTCGCCTTCACGCTGGCTGGCGAGAAGATGCCCTGGCTGAACGTCCACATCGCGCTGCCGCTGTGCATCCTTGCGGGGAAGACGCTCGGCGATCTCCTCGCCGGCATCGAGGTCCACCCATCGATACCGGCGCCGGGCCGCTGGCTCCTGCCGGCATCGGCGTTGGCGGGCGCTTCCGCTGCCATCGCCTTCCTCGTATGGAGGGGCGGAAGCGGAACGTTCGCGGGCTCGTGCCTGCTGGCGGCGACGCTCGCGCTCGTTGCCTGGTCGGCGCTCAAGGCGAACGCGGCGACGGCGGCCCGCGTGGCGACAGTGGCGGTGGCGGCCGGGCTGCTCGTTCTGACGGTGCGCGCCGGCGTCCTCTCGAGCTGGGGGCACCCCGGCCTGCTGGAAAACAGCGACACGCTGGCTTCGCGCGACCGCGGGGACACGCCGGTCGAACTGCTGGCATACGTACAACCGTCGCCGGACATTCTGCTGGTGCGCGATGCGATTGACAGAATCGCCGCCATCTCAGGGCAAGGGACGGAGCTGCCGATAGTGATCGACGCCCGCGACAGCTTCAACTGGCCGTGGGCCTGGTACCTGCGCAAGTACGAGAACCTGACGTTTGTGGAGGACGGGAAGATCGAGCCGCCGTCCGGCAGCGTGGCGCTCGTTAGCTGGCGCAACCGGGCGGACGTCGTGGCCGACCCGGCGCTGTTCGGCGAGGAGCTGCGCTACCATCACCGCTGGTGGTTCCCGGAGGAGTACCGCGGCTTCAGCTCCGCCGACATCCTGCGCCAGCTCTTCGACCTGGATTGCTGGGACAACTGGGCGCGCTACTTCATCGACCGGACGCCGCCCGGCGGCCTGCCCGCCGTCGACGCCGTCGCCTACTTCCCCCGCGACGACCGCGTGAGCGAGGTCCTCTCGTCAACTATCCACAAGGAGCGCTAGGCGCTAGAACCAGTCGAGGCAGTGAAACGGGGAGCTGACGGCGAAAAAGTTTGAGGCAACATCCAGCGCCCGCTCGTCGCGCACTTCAATCAGTCCCGCCCTCGCCGCCTCTCCCACCGGCAGGCGCCCGGCGTAGACCGCCGCCAGCGCGCCCACCTCGACCGTGAGGTCGGGTTCGGCTGCCGTCGGCTCTACCCTCGCCCTACCCTCGAACGCCTCCAGCCGCCACGCGCCCTCGTTCCAGCCGGCAGCGGCGTCTCGCACGCCGATTGTGAGTCGGCAGCCCTCGGCGATGGGGAGGCACGGCCTCGCTTCCAGGGCCCGCCGCACGTCGACGAGGCGGAGCGCGGTCTGCGGCCAACCGTTCTCCACCTTGACCTTCGAGGCGTCGTCAATCACGTACGGCAGCGGCTCCTGGCGGGAAGAAGGCCAGTCCACCCGGTCGTGCAGATCGTGGTGGAGCACGAAGCCCAGCAGCCCGGCGTAGGAGTCGCCGTCGAGGGCGACCAGCTCGCGGACCTGGAGAACGGACATCGGCTGGTAGCGCTCCGGGACGGGGAAGTGGCGGCTACGGTAGACGACGTAGCCCGTGACCGCGCCGTCGATCTCCCACAGGGCGAGGTCGCGCGCCTCGTGGCCGCCGCCCAGCACCGTCTCCCGCCACCAGGGCTCTTCGCGCGTGAGGCAGCCGTTATGTCGCGCTGCGTACCGCGCGTACACGGCATCGAGCGCAGGCCACTCGTCCGCGGCGGCGCGGCGGCAAGAGCCGGCGGCGCAGCGCGCCACGCGCGTCCGCCTAGGAGGGAAGGAGTAGCGCACGGAGTCGGACACGACCTCCCACCCATAACGCCGGTACAGATCGTAGTGCATCGGGTAGAGGGCGGAGACGGCCTGCCCGCGGCCGCGCATCTCGTTCAGCGCGTGTAGCAGCAGGGCTGCGGTCAGTCCCCGTCGCCGGTGCTCGGGCAGGACAGCAATGCCGCCGATTGCGCCCATGGGGACCACTCCGCCGTTCAGGTAGACACCGGCGGGAAAGAGGTGCATCCGCGCCACCATGCGCCCATCGAGGAATGCGGCGAATTTCGATTCCGGCGGGTACAGCCTGCGCTCGAGAGCGGCCGCTTCGGCGAGAGCTTCCGGGCTGCGGTCGCGGTCGAAGCCGTAAGCGTTGATGTAGACAAACTCGTCGGTCTCCTCTTCGTGGATGGGGCGTATTCTCGCGTCCATTGCGTCCACCTCCACTCACCCGCCTCACACGATCATTCTAAGGCGGGAAGGGAACAGCGGCGTTGACGCAGAGACACATCTTGTCTTCCGCTTCGAGGAGCGAGACGGCGGGAGCGGCGTTAGAACCAGTCGAGGCAGCGGAAGGAAGACCCGACGGCGAAGATGTTTCCGGCCTGTTCCAGCGCCTGCTCGCCGCGCGCTTCGAGGAGTCCCGCCCTGGCCGCTTCCCGCACGGACAGGCGTCCGGCGTAGAGGGCGGCGAGCGTCCCTACTTCCACCGTCAGGTCGGCCGTCGATGCTGCCGGCTCGGCGCGTAGCTGTCCGCCGGTCACTTCCAGCCGCCACGTGCCCTCGTTCCAGCCGGCAACCACGTCTCGGACCGCCATGGTCAGCCGGGCGCCGTCGGCGACGGGGAGACAGGGCCGCGCCTCCAGCGCCCGCGGCACGTCGACGAGGCGGAGGGCCATCTGCGGCCACCCTATCTCCGTCTTCACCTTCGACGGATCGTTCAGGATGTAGAGCAGCGGCTCCTCCGGAGAGGACGTCCACTCTATTCGCTCCTGCAGGTCATGGTGGAGGAGGTAGCCGACGAGTCCGGCGTAGGAATCGCCGTTAAGGGCTACCAGCTCCCGCACCCACAGGGTAGAGGCCGGCATGAAGCGTTCGGGGAGCGAGAAGCTGCGCGTGCCGTAGGCGACGTAGCCCCTCATCGCGCCGTCCAGCTCCCAGACGGCGACGTCGCGCGAATCACGCCCGCTCCCGAATACCGCCTCGCGCCACCAGAACTCGTCGCGGGCCAGCGACCCGTTGTGATTGGCGGCGTACTCCCTGTATACGGCATCGAGCGCCGGCCATTCATCCGCGGTGACGCGGCGGCATTCCCCGGGGGCGGGACGCGCGACGTGGACGTCATCGGGACTAAAAGAGTAGCGGACGGACGCGGAGACGATTTCCCAGCCGTAGCGCCGGTACAGCTCGTAGTGAAGAGGGTAGAGCGCGGAGATTACCTGTCCGGACTCGCGCATGTCATTCAGGCCGCGCTGCAGCAGGGCGGCGGTGAGACCGCGGCGTCGGTACTCGGGAAGGACGCCGACGCCTCCTATCCCGCCCGTACGCACCGCGCCGCCGTTGAGGTACATGTCGAAAGGGAGAAGGTGCATCCTGGCGACCATCCGGCCGTCGACGAAGACCGCCAGCCTCGATTCCGGCTTGTACCACTCGCGTTCGCGGGCGGCGGCCTCCTCGATAGCGGCGGGGCCGCGGTCGCGGTCGAAGGCGTAGGCGTTGATGTACACAAACTCTTCTATCTCATCATCGCGGACAGGTCGTACCTCGAAGTCCATAAGCTCCCTTTCCCGGCTTTGCTCCAACGACGGCCATTATAGCAGCAGTCCCGTCGTGCTTCCGATGGCGCGCTTCTCGCGTCACGCCGCCGCGCCGGACGCCGCCGTCGACCGTTGTTGAGCAGCGGGGCGCGGACTTATAATCGCCGTGCTCCATCGAACACAAAAGGAGGTGCCCGGAGTGACATCGTTCCAATTTAAGGACATCATCTATCAGAAGCACCACCGCGTACAGGGGGCAGCCTGGATCACGATTAACCGACCGCAGGCCATGAACTCGTTCACGGGCGAGACGCTGGCCGAGATGCGACAAGCGGTGGACGACGCCAACGCCGACGATTCCGTGGGCGTCCTCGTCATCACGGGCGCCGGCGACCGCGCGTTCTGCGCCGGCGGCGACGTGAAGTGGCTGGCGGAGGTCCAGCAGGAAGACCGGTGGGGCGACCCCGACTTCGATCCGCACGCCGGTATCGAGGACTTTCTTAAGCCGGTTATCGCGCGGATCAACGGGCACGCGGTCGGCGGCGGCAACCATCTCGCCTATTTCTGCGACCTCAGCATCGCCGCCGAGAACGCCACCTTTCGGCAGGTCGGGCCGCGCGTGGGGAGCCCGGCCTCAGGGCACTGGGTGTCCTTCCTGACGTGGGTCGTCGGACACAAGAAGGCGCGCGAGATGTGGATGCTCTGCCGCCCGTACACGGCGCAGGAGGCGCTGGCGATGGGGCTGGTCAACAAGGTCGTGCCGTTCGACAAGCTGGACGAAGAGGTCGACCAGTGGTGCGAGGAGCTGATGGCGAAGAGCCCGAGCTGTCTGAAGATCGTCAAGGCCACCTTCCGCTCCGTCTACGACCCGCTCCGGGAAGGTTCGCTGCGCGATTGGGTGGGCGAGTTCGCGCCCGACTTCTTCCAGAGCGGTGAAGCGGACGAGGGCAAGAACGCTTTCCTCGAGCGGCGCGAGCCCGACTACCGCAAGTTCCCGCGCAAGGGCGGCGTCTACACTCCGAAGGGAGGCTGAACATGGGCGAGCTGGAAGGACAGGTAGCGATCGTCACGGCGGCGGCGGGCGCGGGCATCGGACAGGCGGTGGCGCGCCGCTTCGCTGCCGAAGGCGCGGACGTGGTCCTCACCGACGCCCACGCGCGCCGCGTGCAAGAGCTGGCGCAGGCGATGGCCAGCGACTACGGGCGCGACTTCCTCGCGCTGGAGGTCGACGTGAGGAACAGCGAGCAGGTCGCGCAGGCGGTGAAGACGGCGCTCGAGCGCTACGGCCGCATCGACATCCTCGTCAACAATGCGGGGATCAACCGTCTCGAGCCGGTCTGGGAGATGAGCGACGAAACGTGGGAGCTCATCATCGGCGTGAACCTGACGGGCACCTTCCGCTGCACGCGCGCCGTGCTGCCGGCGATGATCGAGCGCAAGAAGGGGGCCATCGTCAACCTCGCTTCGTCCGTCGGCTGGATGGCGTCGGATGAGGGCGAGGCCCACTATTGCGCCGCCAAGGCAGGCGTGATGGCGTTCACACGGGCCGTAGCGGCGGAGGCGGGGAAATACGGCATCAGGGCGAACGCAATCGCCCCCGGCCTCATTCACAACCCGTTCCTCGACCGCATTTACGCGCCGGAGTACTTCGAGGGCTGGAAGCGGCGCTCGCTCCTCGGGCGGCTCGGCAAGCCGGAGGACGTGGCCGATCTGGTGATGTTCCTGGCGACTGACAGGTCGAGCTTCATCACGGGAGAGGTCTTCTGCATCAGCGGCGGCGCCTACGTGCGCGGCTAGGAGACTGCGCGAGCGCGCGCGGTCAGAGGTCGAGGCGGAAGCCGCGCCCCCTGACGGTGACGATGAGCACGTTGGAGGCGCCGGCGGCCCGCAGCCGCTCGCGCACGCGGTGCACCAGCGCGTCGAGCGCCTCATCGGAGACGCCGGCGGCGTGGACCTCCGGCCAAACGTGGTTGATAATGTCGTCGCGCAGGCACAGCTTCCCAACGTTCTGGTAGAGGTACTCCAGGAACGCGTACTGCTCGCGTGAGAGCGGCGGCGACATCTCTTTTCCGCTGACGAAGACGCGCTGGTTGACGGTATCGAGATTGAGCTCGGGGATTGCTACCGGCGCCGATTCCGCCGCAGGCGCCGGGCCGGCGAAGACCGGCTGCGCGGCGCGACGGCGTCGTCGCAGGACCAGCGTGAAGGCCCCCGCCACCGAGACGGCCCCCGCCAGCGACGCGATGGCGATGAGGGTAGCGCCCACGCCCCCTCCTTCCGACGGCTGCTCCGTCGGCAGCCCTTCCGCCAGCACCTCGACGGGCTCCTCGCGCGTCCAGAGCAGACCCTCGCTGCGGATGGACAGCTTCGCGGGCCCGGCGTCCGAGATGGTCATCCGGGCGGCCGCGAGACCGTCGTCCGTCTTGGCGGCAACACTCTGCACCGCGCCGTCCGCCGGTTCCAGCGCGAAGATTACCTGCGTGCCGTCCGGAACGCGGTGCCCGTTGACGGCGAGCAGCGGCTTCCGGAGGGAGACCTGGAACTCGTGCCCGGCCGTCGGTTGCGGCGGCTCCACCGCGGTCTCCAGCGACTGCGCAGGGTCCGCTTTCACCATCTCGCTCAGGTCATGCAGCACGTAGTCGCCGTAGATGTAGTCGACGGGGAGCCTGCCGCCGGCGCCGCCGTCGTGGAAGATGGTCGGGTCGTGAAAGAGGAGCTTCAGCGAAGCCCGCAGCGAAGGCTCGATCTTGCTGTAGGCGGCGACAAAGAGGGTGACGTTTCGGAGCTCGCCGGCGTCGAGATGGTACGGCGAGTTGTAAGCGAAGACTACGGTCTTCTTGCTCCTGAGGTCGAACAGGCTGGAGCCCCTTCCCAGGAAGTCCTTCAGCACATCGGAGGCGGGGTAACGGCTGGGGTCGCGCTCGAGGAAGGCAAAGACAAGCCAGTCGGCTTCTTCCACCATCCGCCTCACTTCCCCATCGGCGCTGCCCGTGAGCACCGATCCCAGCTCGCTGAAGCTGATGGTGCCGAGACGCTCCTCCGACACGCGGCCGGGGAACATCTCCGTGGCGAGGCGGGCGAGGGTTCCCCGCGGCCACAACGGCGGATAGCCCTCCTCCGCCGTGGGCGTGGAGCAGGAGGCGTCGTCCCAGCACTCGACGAAGAGCACTTGCTCGGCGGCGGTGGGCGCGGGGACGTTCGCGAGCGCCTCGTCGAGGGTCGCCGGCTTGATGAAGGTGAGCGCCTTCTCCACGAGTGAGTTCACTTGCAGAGCGCTCTCCGAACGGCCGACCTCGTCCTCGTACCAGAGGGACGCCGTCACGCTAGTCGGGTCCAGGCTCCCGTAGAGCCGCTCTTTGAGGCGAAGGACGCGGAGCACGGCGTCGTCGACGCGGGCCTTCACTTTCTCGTCCCCCTCGTAGCGGCTCACCAGGTAATCGACCGTCGCTTTGAGGTCCGACCACTGCCAGGGACGGATGACCGGCAGGAGGTCGTTGCCCGCCATCAGCGCTTCGAGGGCGATATCGGCCTGGCGGAACGTGCCGTACTTCTCCTGCGCGTACGACTGCACCGCGCCCGAGGCCAGGTCATCGGCGACGGTGATGCCGCCGCTCTCCCGCCATTCGCTGAAGGGAGCAAGGGCGAAGAACGTTTGCATGCAGGCGGGACTGAACGTGACGGGGATGCCCGCCTCGCACCCCGGAACCTCGGGATAGCTCAGATGCGAGTTCATGATTCCGTCGGCGATGCCCTCCTCGCCTGGCTCGCCCCCTGAGACAACGGCGAAGGGCAGCAGGTCGACCTGCGCCAGCACCTGAAGGTTCTTCCCGACGACGACGGGTATGTCTTCGTAATCCACCCAGCGCGTGCTCCTGCCGTGCCCGGGGAAGTGCTTGGCAATTGCCGCCAGCTTTCCTTCGCCGCAGCGCTGGATGCCCCGCACGTACGCCTCGCCCATCTCGCCCACCCAGCGCGCGTCGCCGCCGAACACGCGGATCCCCTGGTCGCCGGGCCCGCCCGAGCGGGGTGAGTCGAGCACGTCGAGGTCGGGCCCGAACAGCATGTTGACGCCAACGGCGGCAAGTTCCTGGCCCACGATGCAGCCGATCGCTTCCGCCTGCGCCGGGTCGAACGTGGCGCCGACGGCCATGTTGCTGGGGATGGGCGTGAAGCGGTTGATGAGGCGGGTCGCCGGCCGGTCGTCGCCCTCGTGGTCGATGGTGATGAACATGGGCAGGCAGTAGGGCACGCCGTCGATCTCGCCCCGCGTCGCGTCACAGGAGGCCTGCTGCAACTGCTGAGTCAGCGCCGCGACCTGCGCCGGCGTATCGGGGTCGCTCTCTTCGGGGAAGCCGCAATGAGCGGGATCGTGACGCGTGCCGTTGACGACGTTGCAGGTCTCGCGGGCGAGGTATACGCCGCCAATCTTGTGTTCAGCGATGAACCGTCGGGCCTCATCGTTCAGCTCCGGCCCCTGGACGCCCGCGATGAAGAGCTGTTCTATCTTCTCGCGCGGGCCCAGCGATCGGGCCAGCTTTTCCGCCAGCTCAGGTGCGTCCTGCCGGGTGGCGTCCGCCTCTGCGGAGTGGCCTCCGAAGAGCGCAGCGAGGGAGAGCAGGATCGCGAGCAGAAGGGGTCTCATGAGGGGGAGTATAGACGTTCGGACGCATGTCGCAAAAGAGGATGAGACGCGTCCGGGCAGACGATGGCTGTTAGCCGCCGCGTCCGACAGCCGCGTCGTCGCGGGCGGCGCTCGCTCCCGCTTCCTGCATCGCCCTGAGCTGAGGCATCAGCCAGGCGGCGACGAACTCCGCCCCCGCGTCCGAAAAGTGGACGCCGTCGACGAGCATGTCGCTGTCGTTCACCGTGTAGCCTGCTGACAACAGGAAAGCGTTGAGGTCGATGAGCTCTGCCCGGCGAGGCCACTGCCGCGCCGCCTCCCGGAAGAGCGCGTTGAGGTGATCGACGTTCGCGGAGTCGAAGCGGTCGTTATCGTACGCGATGCCGAGGCCAAGGTCGCGCGCTTCATAATAAGGCGCCGTCAGCACCACGACCTTCGCGCCCTGAGCAGAGAACAGGTCGATGGCGTGGGATAGCTCCGCCACAAGGTAGGCGTCGGCCTCCGGCGTCTTGAAATCGAAGGTCTGCCCCCCGTACCTGAGATCGAAGACGTCCCAGGCGCCGAAGAGGAGCACTACGACGTCGGGCCTGAAGCGCTCGACAACGGAGGGCCAGTCGTTCCACCACTCCCAGCAGGCGGGGCGCGTCGGCCGCCAGACGCTCTCGATGAGCAGCTCGTCCGAGCGGGCAAAGCCGCAGCCCAGCACCGATTTGTTCCAGACGAGCATGTTTTCCTGCGCCTCCCTTCGGTCCAGCCCGCGGCCGAGGGTCGCGCCCACAGAATCGCCGACGAACAGCACCCGCAGGGCCGGCGGCGAGCCCTCGGTCGCCCCCAGGGGAGCGGGAACCGGGGGCAGCGGCTCGCCGATGGAGGCGGACACGGAGAGAACGGGGGCCGGCGGACGGGGAGCAGTCACCAGCAATACGGCAACCGTTACGGCGGCTGCACCCGCGGGCGCCAGCGCCCACGACGGCCGCCACCGCCAGACGGACGCGCGCCGCAGCGGCCGCTCGATGAGAAGATAGGAAGCGATGGAGACCGCCAGCGTCAGTCCGACGCGCATCGCGAACAGCGGATAGCCGTCCCAGCCCGTTCGCTCCGGCGTGAGCATGAGGTACACCGGCCAGTGCCAGAGGTAAACGCCGTAGGAGATGATACCGAGGCCGCGGAGGGGCGCGAACGACAGGGCACTGCGGATGATCCCCCGTGGCTGCACGGAGGCGACGATAACGACGGCTACCGCGGCCGCCAGCAGGAGAAATCCGCCCCGGTACAGCGATTCGCTTGCGCCCGTTAGCGTCGCCCAGTTCCAGGCGAGGAAGGCGACGCAGACAACGGCCAGCCCCTCCAGCGCATAACGGGGGAAGGGACGAAGCGCGCTTCCGTTTGCAAGGCACACGGCGAGGACGGCGCCCACCAGCAGCGATTGCGCCCGCGTATCGGTGCCGTAGTAGACGCGCGACAGGTCCGCAGGGTCGTGGAGCGCGGCCATCAGGATCGCCGAAGCGCAAAGCAGCGCGAGGGGCGCGAGCAGAAGGAGACCGCGCCCTTTGCGGAGCCAAAGGAGCCCCAACAGAAGCGGCGGCCAGACAAGGTACCATTGCTCCTCGATCGCCAGCGACCATGTGTGGCGCAACGGAGAGGGCACCGCGAACTGCTCGAAATACGACTCGCCGGCAAAGACGGGCCGCCAGTTGGCGACGTAACCAATCGTGGCGAGGGCGTCGGCCCGCAGCCTCGCGAGTTCTTCGCTCCCGGCGAAAGCGACCGCATACACGGCGACGCCGCAGAGCATGAGGAAGAGCGCCGGCAAGAGACGCCGCGCCCGCCTGCCCCAGAAGGCGATCAGGTCGATGCGCCCGCGGGCCCGGTGCTCGATGAGCAGGAGGGTGGTGATAAGGTATCCGCTCAGCACGAAGAAGGCATCGACGCCGAGGAAGCCGCCGCGGGCCCAGGGAAGCCCGGCGTGATAAGCGAGGACGGCGGCGACGGCGAGGGCGCGGATGCCATCGAGGGCAGGCTGATAGGCGAGGGCGTGACGGGTCGCCTGCTTAGTCTCGGGTCTCGGGGTCGCGGTTGATCGCGGCTGGCCCATGATCGCCCGTAGAAGTCGTCTCAGCGGACAACGCAACTTTACTCTCGTTATCGGCGCCCGGTCAACCTATATGCCGGCCGATTGACCGCAATATCGGTTTGGATTAGATTCCGCGCAGGACGGGCAGCCAGAACGGAGCACCAAGATGTTCTTTCTCGTAAAACGAGGCCTTTTCCTCTTTGCCCTGCTTGCCGCCGGCCTGCTGATCGGCTGCGGCGGTGGCGATGGGGAGGAGCCGGGAGGCCCAACGCCGTCGGAGACAAAACCCGCGGACGGGGCCGCGACGGTACAGGGCGTGACCGACAGCGAAATCCTTCTTGGCACGCACTACCCCATGAGCAACAGCCCGGCGGCCGTGTACGCCAACAGCGCCTACGCCATCCAGGCCTACTTCGAGTGGACGAACGACCAGGGCGGCGTCAACGGCCGCAAGCTGCGCCTGCTCATCGAGGACGACCAGTACAGCCCGCCGCTATCCATCGAGGCGGTGAGAAGGCTCGTCGAGCAGAACAAAGTGTTCGCCATCGCCAACGGACTCGGCGACCCCACGCACTACTCCGTCTTCAAGTATCTGGAGGAAAAAGGGATACCAGACCTGTTCCTTGGCGGCGGCATCCCCGCCTTCAGCGACCCGCCGGGCAAGCTCCGCTTCGTGAGCATTCCTTCCTACGACACAGAAACGATGTCCACGCTCGCGTACATCCAGGAGCATTTCGCGGGGAAGAAGCTCGGGCTGCTCGTCCAGAGCGACGAGGCGGGCAAGGGCAGCGAAAAAGTATTCCGCGAGAACCTCGAGAAGTACGGCATCGATGTCGAGATAGTGGGCCGGGAGTACTACGACTTCACGGAATTCGATATGACGGGCCAGGCGCAGCGCCTGAAGACGACAAACCCCGACCTCGTGCTCTTTATGTCGACTCCAACGGCGGCGGCGAACTTCGCCAAGGTCGCCCGCGAACTCCTCAACTGGGACGTGCCCTTCATGTGCGCGCTCGTCGCCGGCGGCGACTTCTACATCGCGCTCGCCGGCACGGAAGTGGCCGAGGGAACAATCTGGATGAGCTACGGCCCGCTCCTCTACACGCCGGGCGCGGAAGGGGTATGGCAGCAGCACCGTGACGTGATGGCCCGGTACAAGCCGGACGTCCAGTTGAACAGCCAGACCACCTACGGCTGGGGCGTAGCGGAGATGATAGTCAGGGCGCTACAGGACGCGGGCCGCGACCTGACGCCGGAAAGCGTCGCCGCCGCTGCCGAGAACATCAAGGACTGGTGCTGCGACCTCTGCTTCGCGCCCATCAACCTCGGGCCGGACGACCACAGGCCGAGCGAGGTGCTGTTCTTCATGGAAGCGAGAGACGGCAAGTGGGAGTTCACGGGCGAGTACGCGAGCGTCGAGACCACGCCCGGCGAGCGGACGATTTGCCCTTTGGCCGAGGAGATAATACCGAACCTGAAGGAGATCCCCGTGCCGCGGTAGACGACCGCCTGTTCTCGCAGCGACCGCCTAGAGCCGCCCCCGCTCCGTGAGGATCGTCTCGTAGGCCGCCAGGTAGTCGCCCACCATCCGGCCGACGCTGAACCGTTCCGCCACCCAGGCGCGGCAGTCCTTCGGATCGATCTCGCCGACGTGTTTCACCGCCTCCACCATCTCGTCCACTGATTCGACGATGAAGCCGGTCTCGCCGTCGACGATGACTTCGGGGACGGAGCCGTTGCGGATGGCGACGACAGGAGTGCCGCAGGCCATCGCTTCCGCCATCACCAGGCCGAAAGGCTCCGGCCACTGGATGGGATAGAGGAGACACTTTGCGTCCTTTACAAGGCGCGCCTTCGTCCGCACGTCGACCTGGCCGATAACCTCGACGTTGTCGCCGATAAGAGGCTCGACCTGCTCCTCGAAATATTCCACCTCGGACGGCTCGACCATTTTCACCACCATGACCAGCTTCTCGCCGAGGCGGTTCGCCACCTGCACCGCCTCGCGGACGCCCTTCTCCGGGTTCATGCGCCCGAGGAACAGCAAGTAGTCCTTCTTTCGCTCCTGCAAGGGGTACCAGTCGAGCATCACAGAGTTGTAGATTGTGCCGACGTAATTGAGCTCGGGGAAGCAACTGCGCTGGTAATTGCTGATGGCGTTGAAGAAGACGCCGTGATTGAGGCTGGCGTAGAACTTTTTCACCGGCTCCGTGAACGGCCCGTGCAAGGTGTGGAGCATGGGTGTATCGATAAAGTTGCCGATAGCCGGCCCGCACATCGTGTGGTCGTGGATTATGTCGAACTCGTCCGCCTGGCGGTAAGCGGGCATCAGATGGCAGATCTCGCGGTCGATCTTGCCTATCTCCGCCGGGGCGCACTCCTTGTAGACGAAGGAGAGCTTCCCCTTGGTCTTGGAGTCGCCGGTGGCGAATACGGTGACGTCGTGTCCGGCGTCGACGAGTCCATCGGCGAGCAAGCTAACCACGAGCTCGATCCCGCCGTATCCCTTCGGAGGTATGGGGTACCATGGCGGAGCTACCTGTGCGATCTTCAAGCGTCTCATCGAGTCTCCTGTGTGGTCAGGTTTTCCACATATATGCTCTCATCACCGGAGTTATCGGTCAAAGTGTGGAACCGCTGCACGGACGCTTTTCCCGGCGAACAGAATGCGCGTAATCCGCAGACGAGGGCGAAGCAGACGCCTCGTAAACCGCTGTTGGAGTATCATTGG
Organism: Dehalococcoidia bacterium; assembly: GCA_030018455.1. NCBI lineage: Bacteria > Bacillati > Chloroflexota > Dehalococcoidia > Dehalococcoidia bacterium. The sequence continues at coordinate 19,816 of JASEFU010000007.1, read as the reverse complement.
GCTACATTACGGGCCAACTGGAAGGGGGCTTCCGATGAGTCTATCTCTCACGGACGTTATCAAGCGGACAGCGAGGCGTCTGGGCGCCGTAGAGGTCGGCGTGGCCTCGAGAGAGAACCTCACGGGGCCGCCGGAAGCGGACATGAGCTACGTCATGCCTGAGGCGCAGAGCGCCGTCGTCTTCTTCGTGGTGCTGGATGAGTGCGCGATCACGAAATACCTGAGCAAAGAAGACCCGTGGCCCTATCGCAACCATTTCTTCGAAAATATCCAGCGCCTGGGCGACATCGGCCGCGGGGTAGCGGAAGCGCTGCGCGCAAATGGGTTCAAGGCGGCGCCCCAGTCCCCGAACGCCGTATACCGGCCGGGGAGCAACCTGGTGACCGGTCTCCTGCCGCCGTTCTCGCTCCGCTACGGGGCCTTTGCGGCCGGGCTCGGCACCATCGGGCGGAGCGGGCTCCTCCTGTCGCCGAAGTATGGAGCGCGGGTCCAGCTCGGCGGCGTGATCACCGACGCTCCGCTCGCGCCCGACAGTCCGCTCACCGAGAAGACTTGCCGCGACTGCCTGATATGCGTTGCCAGTTGTCCCACCGGCTTCATGTCGCGAACGGAGACGGTGACGTTCACTTTGGGAGGCCGCGAGATAACGCACGCGAAGAAGTCGGTGCACGCGCGCTGCGCCGTCGCCTGCGGGGGACTCACGGGGCTCAGCAAGAGCGGCAAGTGGTCGACCTGGTCAACGGGCCGCTGGGAGATAGAGGACGACGACGGCGACTTCCTGCGAAAGGTCGTCAAGCCCCGGTTCGACGAGATGGCGGCCGGCCAGGGCGGCGCCCGCGGCTACTCGACGTTCACGCGGATGTTGCAAGTGGACGGCTACGAGCAGCCGGGCATCCTGGCGCGCTCGCGAGAGGACACGCTGGTGACGTGCGGCAATTGCTCCATCATCTGCGTCGGCGACGAAGCGAGGACGAAGGCGCTGTACCGTATGCTGACCCGCTCGGGGGTAGTCATCGAGAACGAGGACGGCGAAGTCGTGGCGGTGCCGCCGCAGGAAGCTAAACGCATCCTCGCCGAGCGCGAGAGGGCGAGCGCCGGCAAGTAGAGGTGAACGGCGCCGGCGCGTCGGGGGGAAGAAGTTCCGGTTCATGCAGTCCGACAGTAGATGTGATTTCAGGAGGAACAATGGCCGAGCTACTGCGCACACCAGACGAACGCTTTCAGAACCTGCCCGGGTACGACTTCGCGCCCCACTACGTCCGGATCGGCGCGGCGAGGCTGCACTACATCGACGAGGGCAGCGGCGAGACGGTGCTCATGCTACACGGCGAGCCGTCGTGGTGCTACTTGTACCGGAAGATGGCGCGACCGCTCGTCGCGGCTGGGTACCGCGTTGTGGCGCCCGACTTCATAGGCTTCGGGCGTTCCGATAAGTACGCGGCGGTGGAAGACTACACCTATCAGATGCACGTGGACACCCTGTGGGCGTTCGCTCAGGAGCTCGGCTTACGCGACGCCACGTTCGTCATGCAGGACTGGGGCGGGCTCATAGGGCTGCGTGTGGCGGCAGAGCATCCGGAAACGGCGGCGCGGCTGGTTGTGATGAATACCGGGCTGCCCGCAGGCGAGCTCGGCCCCACGCCTCCCGACGACGCTCCTGACAGCGACAACGCATTTCTGCGCTGGCGCCGCTACTCGCGCGAGACCGAAGACCTGCCTGTGGGCCAGCTCGTCCAGGGGGCCACTGTCAGCGAGCTGCCGCCCGACGTCGTCGCGGCCTACGATGCCCCCTTCCCGGACGTCTCGTACAAAGCGGGGGCGCGGGCCTGGCCGTCGCTGGTGCCCGTCTTTTCCGACATGCCGGGAGTGGAAGAGAACCGCCGGGCGCGAGAGGTGTTCCAGCAATGGCGTAAGCCCGTGCTCACGTTGTTCTCCGATTCTGACCCGATAACCCGCGGCGGTGATCGCATGTTCCGCGCCCTTATCCCGACCGCGCGAGACGAGCCGGAAATAACCATCCGCGAGGCCGGCCATTTTCTTCAGGAGGACAAGGGCGAGGAAATAGCGGAGCACATCATCGCTTTCATGAAGCGTAGGCCGTTGCCGCGTTAAGCAGCGGCATCACGCCGCTCCAGCAGTCCGCGTATCTCCGCAGCGAAGCGGGCGCTACCTTCGTCGGGCGTCACCAGCTCGATCTCTTCCGGCGACTTCGCGCCCAGTCCCAGCGCAACCGCCCGCGCGATCTGCGCCTGATTGAAGACCGGGCCTTCGCTTACGGCGGGCGTCGTACCGAAATGGCGCAGGATCGCCACGCCCGCGGCGTCGATGGCGACGCGATCAGTCCCCGCCAGGACCACGTTTGTCTGGACTTTCTTGCCGCTTTCCGGCCCGCCCTCCGTGAACGCCTCCACGCCGTCCACTACTATTAACGCCGGGCTGTACGCGACATTCGCTTCGGCAATCATCTCCAGGTGGTGGCCGGACGTGTGCAACTCGCGCATGTAGTCGTACGCCTTGCCCGGGAGCATGCGTGCGAGCAGCCCGATCGTGTTCTTGAGCGAGAGGGAAAAGTCGCCGCCAAAACGGTGCGTCTTGAGGTTGCATGTCTGGACTACGGCATCGACCTCGAAAAGCAGCCGCGGCACCGCGAATCCCTGACGCCAGTGAGTGTTGTCGGGTTGAAGAAGCACCCATTCGGCATCCGGAAGCTGATCGAACGCCAGCGCCGTGAATCCCATCTCCTGCGCTAAGTGGAATACGCCCTTCTCCGCCATAACGCGGCGCGTCATGCCCATGCCGCTGCGGTCTCCGACAATAATCTCCGCTGCCCCGCGCTCGCGTAACCACTGAACGAGAGCGCGAAGCAGATCGAGATGGGTGGAGCCAGGCGTCGGGTCGGCGCTGTTGAAGTTTGGCTTGAGGAGGACTCGCTTCCCGGCGAAGGAGTTCAGCTCGATGAGGTCCGTTGCCTGCTTGAGCCCCCGCACGCGATCGTCAGTGTGGACAACGGCAATTCTCGACACGTGGCGCCCCCTCCTTGCGCTGGCGACCGCGATGCCGTTAGTCAGTCGCGACCGTCCCGCTTTGACAACACATGCCGCGATGGCGCTGACTCCACCCTGTGAATCGCCGCGAATCAGCCGGTCAAGAAACCCGGCGGCTAGCGTTTCAAGGCCAATGACGGCTGTTTCCTACGGCGGGAAAAAGAGGAGTCTTCACAAATCATAACATTGTTGTCAAGTCGCCGCGATGCTGGGGCCGAACATAAGTAACTCCGATCTTGGCAGAACGCAGGACGACAGCTATACTTTGCGCCACATTAGACGGCGCATCTTCAGGGACTCCGCATGAAACGCGGCCACGTTGCTGCGTAGAAAGGGGCGCGCAATGCTTTCATCCCGCAGCCTACCGGTCTTTTCGAGGCGCCTTTCGCGGCGGGGCGTGCTCAAGGCAGCAGGAGTGGGAGCGTCCTCCCTGGCGCTGGCACGCTGCGCCGACGGGCCGGCCGAGAACGAGTCAGGCGCTGCCGACAGCGACAGGCAGGACTTCCTGACGCCGCGCGGCCAGCCGGAGACGCCCCAGTACGGGGGCCGCTTGAACGGCGGCACAGCGACCGTCTTCAGCGGTCTCGACCCCCAGTTATGCGTCGACTGCTACGCTGTGGGCGCGAAGTTTCACGGTTACCTCTTCAGCGTCGACCTTCGCAATCAGAGCATCGACCTGCAGATGGCGGAGAGCTTCGAGCGCGTCGACGAGTTGACCTATGTCTGGAAGCTCAGGCCGGGGATCAGGTTCCAGGATATCGATCCGACCTTCGGGCGGGAGGTGACAGCGGAGGACATCGTCTACAGCATGTCGCGTCGCCGCGACGAGCCGAGCGGCCAGAACGATAAGCAGCTCCTGAGGGACTACACTACAAGCTTCGAGGCGACCGACAAGTACACGTTCCGCCTGCAGACGAGCAGGCCGTACGCGCCGACGGTCGATGAAGTGGGCAACCCCTCGTACGCCATTATTCCTCGCGAGGCAGTGGAAAAATGGGGCGACCTGCGCCAGAACGCCGTCGGGTGCGGCGCCTACATACTCGAGGAGTACGTTCGCGGCGAGCGGGTCAAGATGCGCAAGAACCCTGACTTCTACATGGAGGGGCGTCCTTACATCGAGTACCGGGACGTCCTCGTTATCCCCGACGAATCGACAATTACGCAGGCGTTCAACACGCGGCAACTCGACTACTACGGGGGTTCGCAGCCAAACCGGATGAAGGTCGATCAGTGGAAGAACATCGAGGGGATAGTCATCAGAAAAGGCGATAACCACTGGCACCGCACGTTCATGCTCAAGGTGGACCGCCCGCCTTTCAACGATATCCGCGTCCGCAAGGCGCTCGATCTTTCGCTTGACCGGCAGGACCTCATCGATAAGATGGCGTTCGGCGACGGTAAGGTGGCGGGCCCCATAGTGCCCGATCTCAGACCGTGGTCGCTGCCGCAGGAAGAGCTGCGCGAGTTCTACAAGCTTGACCTCGAGGCCGCGAAGCAATTGCTGGCCGCAGCAGGCTATGAGGACGGGCTGGACGTTGAGCTGAAGGTGCAGAACGTGGCCGATCTGAGCAGGCTGTGCGAGATCGCGAAGGGCCACCTCGCCAAGGCGGGCATAAGATGCACCCTCGCCCTGCAGGAGCTGGGCGTCCATCTTGCCCAGACCCTTTATCCGGGCAACTTCACGATGACCTGCTACTACAACCTTCCTTACACCGAACCCGACCGTCCGCTCTGCCAGTGGTTCAGCAAGGGGCAGGCCGGAATCTCTTTTTCCGGGTACAACAGCGCTGAGGCCGATGAATGGATATGGAAGGAACGGTCGGAGTTCGACCTGGACAAGCGCGTACAGATCGTCCACGAGGCCCAGCGGTTTTTCATGCGGGAGCACGGGCCGCAGATCAGCACGATCACGGACACAGGGTACGGGGCTTACTGGGAGTGGCTGCGCGGCATCGACGAGAACCTGGGCAGAGGCAGCTTTCTTCTGTTGGGCGTGCACGATTGGCTGACGCCGCGGTCGTAGCGGGAGAGCGGCTGTCGCGCGGAATGGTGGCCTGGCCGCTTTTCGTCATTTCGCAGGGCGGCGAATGCTATAATTGCCGCAGTCGAAGGTCTGGCGCTGAGGAGCCTCAGGCATGAAGGGTGATGGAAGCTGGTATTCGAGCAGGTACTCGCCTGAAAACGCGTCCGACGTCCTGCAACTGCTGAACAAGACGCGCGGGGAGAAGGAGCCGCTTTCGCCGTCGTACCTGGACTGGCAGTTCGAGAAGGGGCCGGGCGGAAGCGCGATCGGCGTCGTCGCGTGGGAGGACAGGACGGGGAGGGCAATTGGACAGGCGGCGGTCCTTCCCATAGGCGTCAGGCTGGGAGGCAAGACAACGAATGCCGGACTCGTGCTCCCGCCCACGGTCGACCCTGAGTCCGCGGAAGACGGCCTGGGCGCGCATCTCCTCGACGAGGTTGTCGCGCTTGCGAAACAGGAAGGGCTTGCCTTCTGCTACGCCTTCGCCGACCAGTCGTCGTTGCCCGCTTTCCTCGCTGATGGGTTCGAGAGGGCGATCACCCTTCCCCTGCTGATACGGCCCCTCAATCCGGAGCGCCTCGCGGCGAAGTCGAGCGGGGGGCGCAGCCTGGCGCGCGCGGCGTCGATTGCCCGCATAGTGTGGCGGATGCCGGCCGTGACAGGGCGGCAGGAAGAGGTGCCCGGGCTGGAGATCGAAGAGGTGGACTCGTTCGACGAGCCGTTCGCCGTGTTCTGGCATCGCGTTCACCAGCGCCTTCCCATCATGGTCATACGCGACCCCGCATACCTCAACTGGCGCTTCATCGACCGGCCGGACCGCCGCTACGCCGTCTTCATCGCGAAGTCGGAGGGCAAGATTCGGGCCCTGATCGCCGCGCAGGTGGCCAACCTGGGACGATTCTCGACCGGGGTCATCGTTGATCTGCTGGTGGAGGCGAGCGGCGAAGGCCGGGCGGCGGGCCGCCTTCTGGTGGACCACGTCGACGCCTATTTTAGAGGGCTCGATCTCGATATGCTCGTGACGGTGGCCCTGCGCCACACCGACGAATTCCGCATCTTCCGCTCGCGGGGTTTCTGGGTGCCGCCGCGGTTCCTGGAGCCCCACCCCTTCCACCTCGTTGTGCGCCCGCAGACAGAGGGGGCGGACAGCGTGTATGCGCTCCGCAACTGGTTCCTCACGCTGGGAGACTCGCAGATAGCTTGAAGCTCGGCGGGGGCAGAGCCTGCTGCGATAGGCGGTTTCGTCGCGCCTAGCCGGGGACACTCACTTCGATGGTTGTACCTTCGCCGGGCCGCGAGCGGATCTCCAGCGTCCCGCCGAGGAGCCGCGCGCGCTCTTCCATACCGATGAGCCCCAGTTTGCCGCTGGCGGCGGCGCTCTTGCTCTGGGGAACGTCGAAGCCCTTGCCGTTGTCGGCGACCGCCAATCTGAGCTGATGGTCACGGAAGTCGACGATGAGTTCGACGGCCGACGCCTGTGCGTGCTTGCGCACGTTGTTCAGGGCCTCCTGCGCTATGCGGAAGAGCGCAAGCTCCGTTTCGTGCGGCAGGCGCCTCGGCTCCCCCAGCATGCGGATGTTGGAGGCGATTCCGTCCTGCTCCTCCAGGGCGATAACGAGCCACTTGAGGGCAGGGAGCAGGCCGAGGTCGTCGAGCACGGGTGGGCGGAGGTCTTGGCTGAAGCGCCGCACGCCGTCGAGGACGGTGTCCGTCTGCTCGCGCAGCTCTTCGAGGCGGCCCGCGATTTCCGGCGGGATCTCTTTGCTCGCCGACGCCAGCATGTCGAGGCGGCGAGAAATGCCGGTGAGGGCCTGAGCGGTGTCGTCGTGCAGCTCGCGGGCGATGCGCAGCCGCTCGCTCTCCTGCGCCTGGAGCACCTGGGACACGTAGTAACGCAGGTTCTCCTGCATCCGCCGCTGCTCCGTGACGTCCCTGACGATGGCCTGCATGCCTACGGGCTCGCCGGCGCGCATCACGAGGCTGGGCATAAGCTCGACGATCGCCTCGTTGCCGTCCCGCCTGCGCAAACGCAGCTCGTAGGGGCCTTCAGTGGGCTCGCCGGCAAGCTCGCGCTCGATGATCTCCTGTTGTTCTTTGAAGTTCTTCGGCACGAGGAAAGTGGCGATATCCATGCCCACCATTTCCTCGCGGGTGTAGCCGGTCAGCTTCTCGCAGGCGCGGTTGGCGGCGATGATCTTGCCGTCCAGGCTATGGACGAAGATGGCTTCCGTCGCCGTCTCGAACAGGCCGCGATAGTTCTCTTCCGACTGGCGGAGCATCTCGTAAGTCTCCCGCTCCTTCTGGTGGAGGCGCGCGTTCTCGATCACGACGGCGATGGCGTTGGCGATGGAACCGGCAAGCTCTATCTCAGCGGCGTCGAAGTCGCGCGGGCCGCTGGTCGCGGCGCAGAAAGTGCCGAGGACCTTGCCCTTGGATTTCATGGGCACGATGAGTTGCGCCTGGATGTTCTCCCGCCGGCCGGCCTCCGTGCGGAGGGCGGGGCTTGTCGCCCCTTCCTTGACAACGAGGGGCTCCCCGGTCTCCGCTACCTTGCCGTTCAGTCCCTCGCCCATCTTCATCGTGGCGACCTGGGCGGCGAACTCTCTGGAAACGCCCTGGTAGGCTTCAAGCGTGAGCTGACGCCTTTGCTCGTCGAGGAGGAAGAGGAGCGACTTCTCCACCCGCATGACGTCCATCACTTTTTGCAGCGCCAGCGTGAAGATCTCGCGCAGCTCGAGCGGCTCGGCGACGACGCTCAGGACGGCGTTGATGGCGGAGAGCCGTCTCTCTTCGTTCTCCACCGCCTGAATGTGCGAGCGGAGTTCCCGCTGCGCCCACTCCAGCGAAGCGATGGTCCGCCGGTGCTGCGACTTCTCCCGATTTTGCACGTCGATAAGCCAGGTGACGAAGCCGCCGATGAAGGCGAAGGCGGCCACCTCTATCACCGCTTCTTCCGCTTCCGCCGCGAAGAAGACCCGCGGCAGCAGCAGCCCGGAGATGGCGATGGTGGTAAGAAAGCCGCCCGGCAGGCCGAAGACGAAAGCCGCGTAGGCCACAGGCAGGATGGAGAGGATGCGGTGTACGGAACGCCGGGCGAAGTCGACGCGGAGACCGGACTCGAGCTCGTCAACAAGAGGAAGAGAATCGGCATAGTAGAGGATGGTGCCGCAGGAGATGATGAATACGATGATCCAGAAGTGCGGCTCCTTCAGGGCCTGCAAGAGCCGCCCCGTCCAGGCCGCGGGCTGGCCCGCCTCAGGTCGCACCCCCGTTTCGGTCAGGAGACGTGGTCCAGAGATATCCAGCCCTCTTTCAGAGCGCATAGGACTGCCTCAGTGCGGGAGTTCACTCCCAGCTTGTCGAAGATGTTTGCGAGGTGCGACTGAACGGTCCGCACGCTCAGGGAAAGCTCAGCCGCGATCTCCTTGTTGCTCATGCCCTTCGCCGCCAGCTTGAGCACTTCCAGCTCGCGGTCGCTGAAGTGCTCCGGCAGCTTTTCCATCCGCTCGCCCTTGCTGAGGGACGAGAACCAGCGGACGACCTTGCGGGCGACGTGGGGGTCGAGCACGACCTCGCCCGCGTGCACGTCGTGGATGGCGTCGACGAGCTGGCGGCCCTGAACGTTCTTTAGCAGATACCCGCTGGCGCCGGCCTCGAGAACGGCGTAGATGTACTGGTCGTTGTCGTAGGCGCTGAGGACGAGGACGGCTGTCGCCGGGTGGGCCTCCTTGATCTGTTTGGTCGCGTCGATGCCGTTCAGCCTTGGCATTGCGATATCGACGATCGCAACGTCCGGCTTGAGTTGGGTAACGAGCCTGACGGCTTCCTCCCCATTCGACGCCTCGCCCACGACTTGAAAGTCGTCCTCCCGCTCCAAGCGCTCCCTGGTGCCCTCTCGGACGAGCGTATGATCGTCGGCCAGGATGATGCGGATCTTCTCCATGTGTTCCCTCTTCTCGCCGGAACAACGCCTTCGCCACAACCGGCCGCTGTTCCACTTATAGATTACTAGTAAACGTCTTATCCCGCCAGTTCTTTCATGTGCGGTGTCATCCGCCAGATGCGCGTCCGAGGGTGCGCATCTTGCCTACGAACGCGCGTTCCCGCTCCGAAATTCGGACGGGGCCCGGCGATAGGTTTACCGGCCCGACTCGTGCATTCTTTCACATTTTCGTGCCTGCTTTCGGCGGGCAATTGCCTAAGAATTGCGTCGCAACAGGCGGACGACGGACAAGGCAGCAAGGACTAGCATTTGGGTGAAGGAAATACAGGGACCCTGAGCAGAAAGAAGGGGGCGAGAACATGACAACGATGAGCTACCGCCACGAAGGTACTCCGGGAACCGTTCCGGAGGGCTGCCGCGCTGCCGGCTACGTCAGGCAAGACTTCGGGGAGATGGGGAAAAAGTGGACGCGGCCCGACAGTCAAAAGGCGAGGATCTCCAGCTGCGCCGAGGCGCACGGATGGGAGCTCGCTTGCCTGTATGAGGACATCGGCTGGACCGGCGAGTGCCTCAACAGGCCGGGGCTCGTTTCCCTGCTCGGCAACCTCGACTTCCAGGTGCTGATCGTAGACCGCACCGACCGGTTGGCCTGCCGCAAGGAGGACCTGGACTTCCTGCTCGCTCTGCTTGAGGAGCGGGGTGTCACCTGCGTGCCTGCCACCTGGTCGTGGGAGCCGCTCTCCCAGTACATGCGCTGGTGGTACCGCAGCAGGGGAAACCCGGTGTACGCGCAGCTCGACGGCGAGCCGGCGAAGGTCAAATAGGGCGAGGCAAGACGGGTAGTTGCGAAGCAAGTCAAGGATTGCGCTCAGGGAGGAAAGTCTAAAGGCGACAACGGTCGACTTGAAGCGCAAAGGAGAAGCCAATGCCCTCGAGAGAACACCTCTGGAACATCCACTTCGGAGACCTTGTCTACCCGATCGGGTTCCTGGTAATCGCGATAATCGCCTTTGCCATCTATCGGCGCGTCCGGCTATGGACGCTGGGCAGGTCGGATGACAGGCTGAGCAACCTTCCGGGCAGGTTCTGGAACGTCTTCGTCAAGACGAAGGCGGACGCCCTCTGGCATCAGCGGATCATGCGTTCCCCCTATGCAGGAGTGATGCACGCGCTGATCTTCGGCGGCTTCGGTCTGCTCCTCATAGGCACCTCTCTGGACGCGCTGAACACGCACGTCTACCACTTCCTGGAAGGGAACCTGTATCTGGGCTTTTCCCTGGCCACGGATACGGGAGGGTTGCTCGCGCTTGCCGGCATCGGCATGGCCGCTTACCGCCGATACGTTCTCAAGCCTTCGAAATTGAACAACGTGCTCGATGACGCCATGGCACTGTCGCTGCTGGCGCTGATCCTCGTGACGGGCTTCATGGTAGAGGGCCTGCGAATCGCAGAGACTGAACTCGAGGCGCACCCCGGCTGGGCCCCCTGGTCGCCCATCGGGTTCGTCTTCGCGCAGGCTTTCAGCCCCCTCAGCGAGAGCGCGACGGTATACATCCACCAGGCCCTCTGGTGGGGTCACATGGGCATATCTTTCGGCGGCATGGTCTACGTGTTCCTCAGCTTCACGAAGCTCGCGCACATCCTTACCGCTCCTCTCAACATGTTCCTCCGCTCACAGAACGGACGCGGCGTATTGCAGCCGATAGATCTCGAAGCGGAAGAGATCGGGACGCTGGGAGCGGCGAAGCTGCAGGACTTCACGTGGAAGGACTTGCTCGACCTCGACGCCTGCACCCGCTGCGGCAGGTGCCAGGATGTATGCCCGGCGGCACGGACCGGCAAGGCCCTCTCGCCGAAGAACGTGATCCAGGAGTTGAAGGCCCACATGCTGGAGCAGGGCCCGGCGCTGACGCACAAGGGCAACGGCCACAAGGACGAAGAGGCGGCAAAGACGCTCATCGGCGAGACCATCAGCGAGGACGAGTTGTGGGCGTGCACGACATGCGGCGCCTGCGAAGAGGTGTGCCCCGTCTACATCGAACCGATCCGCAAGATGATCGAGATGCGCCGCAACCTGGTCCTGGAGCAGGGGAATATACCGGCGACGATGATGGCAAGCCTCCGTTCCACGCAAGACCGCGGACACCCCTGGAAAGGCGCCTCCGCCTCGCGTACGGACTGGGCGAGCGGGCTTTCCGTCGAAAACATATCGAACAACGGCGACTCCGGACTGCTGTTCTGGGTCGGTTGCACGGAAGGTGTGCAGGAGACGACGATGAACATCCCCATCGCCCTGGCGAAGGTCTTCGAGAGGGCCGGCGTGCAGATAAGCTTCCTCGGCCACGAGGAGTCGTGCTGCGGCCACTTCGCGCGGAGGATGGGTGACGAGTACCTGTTCCAGTGCCAGGCGCGGCAGAACATAGAGACGCTGCAGCGCCACAACGTCAAGAAGATAGTCACCGCCTGCCCACACTGCTACCACACGCTGAAGTACGAGTACCCGCAGTTCGGCGGCGAGTTCGAGGTGGTGCATCACACAGAGTTCATCCTGCAACTGATCGAGGAAGGCAAGCTGCGGTTCACAAACGAGATGAACAAGACGGTCGCTTACCAAGACCCCTGCTACCTTGGCCGCTACCACGGGATCTACGAGGCGCCGCGCAAGATCCTCGCGGCGATACCGGGGGTCAAAGTGGTGGAGATGGAGAGCTGTGGCGCGAACAGCCTCTGTTGCGGCGCGGGCGGCGGCCGGATGTGGATGGAAGAAGAGCCGGAGCAGCGGGTGAACATCATGCGGTCCAAGGAGGCCGTGGCGACGAAAGCGGACATGGTAATAACAGCCTGCCCCTTCTGTCTACAGATGTTCAAGGATGGCCTGGGCGGTCTCGGACTGGAAGAGCCGCCGGAGGTCCTTGACCTGGTAGAGCTGCTGGAGCGTGCAACATCGGTGCCAGCACCTCCAGCCAAGGTTGCGCCGACGGAGGCCGGAGTGGCCGACGAGGCCCTCACGGAGGTCGGCGGCAACTAACTGTTTTCCTCCTCTTCGACAAGGGGCAGCCCGGGCGGCCGGTCAATGACCGGCCGCCCCCTCTTTTCTGCGCGAGAAGCAAGAGGCGAAGGGCTTGTTCTCCTCCGCCTCTTCCGGGCAGCGGCCCTTTGTCTACCGGTCGGCGCGCACCCGCCGCATCGACACCAGGACGAACAGCCAGGCGAGCGCCATGCCACCCAAACTCATGCCCACCAGCAGGAGGATGCTGTTGTCCACGCCCGCAATCCGGTTCTGGCTGCCGCCGTTGCCGGCGCTGGGCAGGCCGCCAGCGGTTTCGCCGTCCGGCTCATCAGCGGGCCCTGAGTCGTCCGCAGGGTCAGGTCCGTCAGCGGGCTCAGGGTCGTCGGCGGGCCCGGGCTCATCGGCAGGCTCGGGCTCGTCAGCGGGCGCTGGCTCGTCAGCGGGTTCGGGGTCGTCAACGAGCTCAGGCTCATCAACGGGCTCGGGCTCATCGGCGTCGTCCGGCTCGTCCACGTCACAGAGGGCAGGGTTGATGACGCAGATGTCGAGGATGCCCCCACACAGGTCGGGATGCAGCTCGCAGAAGCCCGCGGGCTCGATCCCCGGGACGGGCTCCGCGCCGTCCTCGCACAGATCGGGGTTCAGCGCGCAGAGGTCGATCATTTCGCCGCAGATGAAGGGGTTGGCATCGCAGACGCTAAGCAGAGCGCCGATATCCGGCTCCACGGGAGGCGGGTCGTCGAGCGGGATTTCCAGTATGTCCTCGATATCGAACGGCAGCGGCGGGCCGGCGGATGCCGTGTCCACATTCGTCGCGAAGAACGCCGCCGTCACCAAGAGGACGAGACCACTGACCGTTGCTATGCCTTTCATTCTGTTTCTCCTTTCGCTTTCTTTCTTGCCGTCGCTCCTATGACAGCCGGCGGCGCGATTTCTTACACGGACCGCACGGTCTCCGAAGAAAGACGTGCGCGCACTACCGTGGGAGAGAGGAGAGGCCTCTCCGTAAGAACAAGGACGGCTCCGGTGATGAACGGGCTATAGGAGCGGGGGAGTGATTGTGGGCGTCTGTGTCGGCGTCGGCGTAGGTGTCGGCGTTGCGGTAATCGTTGGGAAGGGCGAAGGCGTGGGCGTCGCGGTGGGCGGAGGCGCGGCAGTGGACGTCGGTGCGGCCGTGGGTAGTAACGTCGGCGTTGCAGCGGGCAGAGTCGGGGACGGGATAGGCGTGTCGATGGCAGCAGCGGCAGGAGTCGCCGTGGGTTCGCCCCTCGGGGAAGGCGAGGGCGACGGCGTCCGCGTCTTCGTTGGAAGCGGCGTCGGCGTCCGCGTGGGCCTCGACGTCGCCGTCGGGGTCGCCGTCGGCGAAGCGCCCTCCCCCGACCAGAGCGACGGCGCGAAGAAGAAGACCGGCACGAAGGCGATAACGGCGGCCACGACGAGCGCCGCGAAGCCCCGGCGTCGCCGGCCCCCGCCGAGGAGACGCCTCCAGCCATCGTCGCCGCCGCCTCTGCCGCCCGGGGCCGCGCTTTGCTGAGCAGAGTACGAAGCAGCGACGCCCGGCCACTGCCTCTCGAGCTCCCCCCACACCCGCTCCTTGAGCCCTACGGGCGCGGGCACGCACGCGAAGGCGCCCAGCACTTCCAGCGGCGAGAGGAGACGGCGCCGCGTGCGCTCGCAGACGTCGCAGCCGCGGACATGACGGTCGACGGCGCGGCGGACTCCGGGCGTGATGGGTGGAATCACGAAGGCGGACAAGATTTCGCGCAATCGCTCGCACTCCCGGCTGCCGCGCCGAGCGAGCAGGAAGGCGCCGATGGCCTCCTCCACCGACTTCTTCATCCGGTTGAGCATGGTGTAGGCGTTCCCCTTACTCACGCCCAGCACCTCCGCGATTTCGGCGCTCTCCAGCCCCTGGCGCACATGTAGATCGAGGACGGCGTAGGTGCGGGGGTCGAGGCTTTTCGCCGCTTCCCAGACCAGGTCGGCGGTCTCGTGCGCCTGCGCCGCCTGCTCCGGGTCCACCAGCCGGTCGGTATCCACCTGAGACAGCAGCGGGTCCGACAGCCCGCCATCTTCTCCGTCGCCATCCTCGGCCGGGGGCGTCGCGATACGCTTCTGCCGTTCGAGGCGGTTCAGAGCCTGGTGGTGGGCGATGGAGAAGAGCCAACTCTTGAAGCTCGCGGGACTGGAGAGGGCAGGGAGGTTCTCCATCGCCTTGAGGAACGTTTCCTGAACAAGGTCGGCCGCCTCGTCCGCGTTCCGCATCGTGCGGCGAAGGAAGTCGTAGAGGGCGGGGAAGTAGCGGTCGTAGAGGCTGCCGAAGGCTTCGCTCTGCCCCTGCAGTGACAGCCTCACGAGCTCGGCGTCGCTTCGCTGGACGGACGACATCATGCCCCCACGTTCCATCGGGCGGTCTGGCAAAGTCTAACATTCATCTTGCTTCCTTCACCAGTTAGACAGCCGAGGCCGCGAATTCTTACGTGTTGGGAGACATGGAGAAACGGGCAGACACGGCACGGAAGGCAGGGAGTCGCCCGGCGGCGCTCAGGTCACCGCTGCCGGGAGGCTCAAGCGAGAGGATCGCCATCCAGTCGACGGCCGAGCTCCATCAAGCGCTGACGCAGCGCGGCCACCGCCAGGAGATGCAGGTGAAGGTCTGCGCCGGAAACGTCGCCGCTCAGTCCGGAGAGCAGCGACGCCACTTGACGGCGCACCAGCTGCAACTCCGCCTCCAAATCGATGGCCGCGCGACCGGCCGCTTTTGGAGCACGCGCCTCCTCGGCTGATTGCACGCGTCCGGCCAGCGTCTCGATGCGGTCGGACAACTCCCGCAGACGCTCCTCGACTGAGGACATGTCGGGCCGTTGTGCGGACTCTCGTTTTTCCTCCGCGGCGATCAGCCCTTCCAGCGCCCTGGCCAGGGACTCCAGCCGCGCGACAAGCTCGCTGTTGTCTCCGGCCGCGTGCGCTTTTCTTGCGGGTTGCTTCGCCGCGACGCGCCGCTTGGGTTTCAGCACACGCGCCGGCCCACGCGCGACGCCTCTCCTCCGGAGGCCCGCGGCCGCGCGTCGTTTCGCGCGAGCGATACGGGGGGTCACCAGCCGTTCGGAGCCCGGCGGAACGGGCCCGGAAGGCGCGGGGCCTTCGCCGCCCCCCGCCGACGGCCCAGTAACCGCGGAGGGGACGGAGACGCGCTCCTGCTTTGCGGCCGGCTGCGGTTGCCTCCTGATCTCCTTCTCAAGCGTCGCCGCGCCGGGCTCGGAAAGGACCATCGCGACGAACACCGCGAAGAGACCAGAGAAGGCGAAGACCGCCCAGATTTGTCGCAGAAACACCATTTCGAGGGGAACGAGCGCGAAGAAGACGGCAAGGGCCGTAATCACGTTCGTGAGGATGGGGCTGGAGGTGCGCTCGCTGAGGAGGATGAGGGCGGCGCCTCCCAGCAGGAACGCGGGCACGACGGCGGCCGCGGCGACGAGCAGTCCCACGCCGCAGCCGTCATCGCCTTCCCGGCAGCTCATCCAGCTTACGACGAAGCTGGTGACGATGGCGACGCAGGAGAGCGCAGCGGCGGCGAGGACGCCTCCCAGACGCCTCCGGACGCTCGTCCTCCGCCTTTCGTGTCCGATTCCGTTCTCCAACTCGTCGCCCCCTCGCAGACCGGCGATGATTAGAGGAAGAGACGCCTGTCGTCGCGCTTGGAGACAGGCAAGGACGGAATTCGCCGGCGGGAACGTTACTGGCGGGGGACTGCCATGTCAGGCACGTATTATATCACTTCTCTTCGCCGTCAACGGCAGAATAGAATCACATCGCCCGAACAGGAGGGGGCCGGCCTGGAATCGTTTCGTGATATCATCAGGGCAGCGCTGACTCGACGACAGGAGGTATCAACATGACGCAGGGACTACAGGCTACCCTGAGGGCGGCGATCGAGGACGGTGACGGCATACTGCGGCTGGCGCCATGCTGGGTGCCGCGCTCCTTCCTCATGCCCGGACGGCGCCTCAAGCTGCATCCCGACGACTACTACGCCCTCGGCGCCCACCGCGGCGGCATCGACGAGCGCTGGTTCGCATCGACGACGGAGGCGGCGAACGAGAACCGCCAGCCGGATGAGGGACTCAGCTACGTGGTGCACGGAAAGGAACGCTTCACCCTGCGCGACGCCATCGCGCTGGACGGCCCGCGCCTTATCGGAAGGGAGATGTGGGAGCGCTACGGCCGCTGGCCCGTCTACTCCAAGTTCTTCGATAACCTCGGCCCGATACCCCATCACCTCCACCAGAACGACGCCCAGGCCGCGCTCGTCGGACAGGAGGGCAAGCCGGAATCGTACTACTTTCCTCCCCAGCTCAACAACACGTCGAACGCCTTCCCCCACACGTACTTCGGCCTCGAACCCGGCACGACAAAGGAAGACGTGCGCCGCTGCCTCGAGGACTGGAACAAGGGCGACAACGGCATACTCGACTACTCGAAGGCGTACCGGCTGAAGGTGGGGACAGGCTGGCTCCTTCCCCCCTGCATCCTGCACGCGCCCGGCTCGCTGCTGACCTACGAGGTGCAGTGGGGCAGCGACGTCTTCGCCATGTACCAGTCGATGGTCGAGGGACGCTACGTGCCCTGGGACCTGCTGGTGAAGGACGTGCCGCCGGAAAAGCACAACGACCTCGATTTTCTGGTCGACCTCATCGACTGGCCGCTCAACACCGACCCTAACTTCAAGGACAGCAACTACCTGGAGCCGGTCCCGGCCGCCGGCTCGCCCGACGAAGGATGGGCCGACCGCTGGATCGTCTACGGGCGCATCGGAGGCCGGCAGTACTTCTCGGCAAAGGAGCTGGTCGTGCAGCCGGGCGCTCGCTGCGTGATAAAGGACAGTGGGGCCTACGGCCTGATCGCTGTGCAGGGGAGCGGGCGTATCGGCAAATTGCGGCTGCAGACGCCGGCAATGGTCCGCTTTGGAGAGATGACGGAGGACGAGGTCTTTGTGTCGCACGAGGCGGCAGCCCAGGGGGTGACGTTCGAAAACACGGGCAGCGAGCCGCTGGTGACGCTGCGTTACTTCGGGCCCGACGCCAACAAGGACGCGCCTGAAGTGGGCGACCACAGAATCCAGGCAAGCGATAAGAGCGCGAGAGGCGACTGAATGCCAACCGTAGAATTCCCCCGGGACTTCACGTGGGGATGCGCCACCTCCGCCTATCAGATCGAGGGCGCCTGGAACGAGGACGGCAAGGGCGAATCGATCTGGGACCGCTTCTCCCACGATCCCGGCCGCATCAAGGACGGCGACACCGGCGACGTGGCCTGCGACCACTACCACCGCTACAAGGAAGACGTGGCGCTCATGAAGGAACTGGGGCTGAAGGCGTACCGCTTCGGCATTTCCTGGCCGCGCGTCTTCCCCGAGGGCAAAGGCCTGCTTAACGAGAAGGGGCTCGATTTCTACCGCCGTCTCATCGATGAGCTGCTGGCTGCGGGCATCACGCCCCTGCCGACGCTCTACCACTGGGAGCTGCCGCAGGCGTTGCAGGACGTCGGCGGGTGGGCGAACCGGGACGTCGCCGGCTACTTCGCCGACTACTGCGCCACCGTGGTCGACCGCCTTGGCGATCGCGTCGACGCGTGGCTCATTTTCAACGAGCCCTTCGTCTTCACCATCCTCGCCTATCTCACAGGCGCGATGGCCCCCGGCATCCGCGACACTGCCCTTGCATTACAAACGAGCCACATCGCGAACCTGGCGCAGGGGCTGGCGGTGAAAGCGGTGCGCGCGACGGGCAAGGCGAAATCGGTAAGCTCCGCCTTCAGCATGAGCGGCTTCACTCCTCAGACCGATTCAGAGGAAGACCGGCAGGCCGCCGAACGCTTTCATGCTTTCACCAACGTATGGTTCCTGGAGCCCGCCCTGAACGGACGCTACCCCGACGCCTACCCGCGCGCACTTGACCCCGAACGCTTGGCCGTCAGGCCCGGAGACATGGAAACAATACGTGCCGACCTCGACTTCATCGGCATCAACCTGTACACGCGCACCGTCGTCGCCGCCGACCCGGATGACCCGAACCTGGGGCTGCGCCGCGTCCCGCAGGAGGGCGCGGAACAGATGGACAACGGCTGGGAAGTGTACCCCGAAGCGATCCACCAGGTGATAACGCGCATCTGGAACGACTACCGGTTGCCCATTGTGATAACGGAAAACGGCTGCGCGTTCAACGACGGGCCGGACGAGAGCGGCGCGGTCTCCGACGACCGCCGCGTCAGCCTGCTCCAGCGCTACATCGCTCAGGTGGGACGGGCCATCCAGGAGGGCGCCGATGTCCGCGGCTACTTCCACTGGACGCTGACCGACAACTTCGAGTGGATACAGGGGTTGAGCCAGCGATTCGGCCTGATTTATGTCGACTTCGCGACGCAGCAGCGCATCATCAAGAAGAGCGGCTACTGGTACCGCGACCTCATACGGTCGAATCGCATCGAGTACTGACCGCCGCGGGCGCTAGCGACCCTTGAACTCCGGCTTCCGCCTCTCCAGGAACGCCTGCACCCCCTCGCGAAAGTCCTCGCTGTTGAAGAGGGGCACGAGCTGCAGGTAGGCGTGATGGACGTTCGCCTCGAAGCTCTCCTCCAACCCCAGACGCATGAGCCGCTTCGCGCCCTGCACTGACATCGGCGCGTTGGCGGCGATCTCCGAGGCCCAGGTCCGCACTTCGGCGGCAAGCTCTTCGTGGGGCACGACCTTGTTGACGAGGCCGATGGCCAGCGCCTCTTCGGCGCTCAAAATGCCGCCCCGAAACACGAGCTCTGACGCCCTGGCCCAACCCAGGAGCCGGGGCAGTATCCAGGTGCCGCCGCTCTCGGGCAGGATGCCGCGCTGGGTGAAGATGGCGCCCAGCCTCGCCCGGTCAGAGGCGATGCGTATGTCGCAGAGCATCGCCAGGTCGAATCCGTAGCCCACAGCAGCGCCGTTCAGCCCGCAAACGACGGGCTTGTCGGTGGTATGGAGGACTATGGGCGGGCTGCCGGCAAGGTCGAAGCGGCCGCCCGCGCCGATTACACGCTCGCCATCACCTCCGAAGCCGCCCTTGAGGTCGAGTCCGGCGCAGAAGCCCCGTCCGGCGCCGGTGATGACGATGACACGCACCTCTGGGTCGCGGTCGGCGTCGCGGAGGGCGGCGGAGAGGCTGACGAGCATCGGTATCGAGATGGCGTTGAGCCTGTCGGGACGGTTCAGGGTGATGGTGGCGATGTGGTCGCTGGTCTCGTAGATCAGGTCCTGGTACTCCATGGAATTCCCCTTTCAGTCGGTAGGCGTTCATGGCGAGTATGGCATCGAGCGCGGAGAGGGTCAACGGCAGCAACGACCGGGCCGGCACCGCGGCGTCGCTTCTCGAGAAGGACGAGTGTCGCTCGCGGCCTGACGGCGCTTCAGCAGAAAGACGGCGCCTGCCTGCCTACCGACAGGCAGGCTTGCGGCCCGGCGGCGCTTCAGCAGGTCGACCGGTAAACATGACGCCTGCAGGTTTATCCTGCAGGCGAAAACCCGCGCCCCTAAGACAGATAGCGGCCCCTCCTTATCCCCACCTTCGGTTCCCTGCTGCTTGGACCGTCGGCCTACTCTCCCTTCACCCCGTTCTGGCTTCTCGCCGGCGATTCCGCCGGCAGCCGGAGGCTGGCTCGACCCATCCGCTTATCCGCTCTCTATCCGTTGACAGACCGCTGTGCTCGTTCAGAAACATTCCGTACACCATAATGCCACGTGGGGAGAGGAAGATATGGAGTGCCTATGC
>JASEFU010000006.1 GCA_030018455.1 Dehalococcoidia bacterium | reverse complement strand
CTCAAGAAACAAGCGGAAAGGGGGTGAGTGTACGGAATGTACCGGACGAGTACACGAAATTGCTACCCCGCGCCTGCTTTCGCTATGATGGATATCGGTATGTGAAGGGCGCGAGCGATGGATATAGACCAGGCCCTCAGCAAGGTTGCGCGGCCCGCGCGTTACGCAGGCGGCGAGTGGAACTGCGTCGTCAAGGACTGGGATGCGGTCGATATCCGATTCGTTCTCGCCTACCCGGACGTCTACGAGATCGGCATGTCGAATCTCGGCCTTGCCATCCTCTACGACGTGCTGAACCAGAGGTCCGACATTCTCGCTGAACGCGTCTACGCGCCCTGGGTCGACATGGAGGCGGAGCTGCGCAGCCGCGGTCTGCCGCTCTTCAGCCTGGAGACGCGGACGCCCCTGCGCGAGTTCGACGTCATCGGCTTCTCCCTGGGCTACGAGCTTACCTATTCCAACCTGCTGAACATGCTCGACCTTTCCGGCGTCCCTCTGCTCTCGGCGGAGAGAGACCGTAGTCATCCGCTCATCATCGCCGGCGGCACCGGCGCCCTCAACCCGGAACCGCTCGCCGAGTTCATCGACGCCTTCGTGCTCGGTGACGGCGAGGAGGTGGTGCTTGAGGTCGCGGACGTTGTGAAGGGCTGGAAGCGGGACGCCGCTGGCCGGAAGGAGTTGCTGAGGAGGCTTGCAGCCGTCCCCGGCGTCTACCTCCCCGCCTTCTACCGCGTCGCCTACGAGAAGGACGGCACGGTGCGGCAAGTAGAGCCCATCGACGAATCGGCGCCCCCGAAGCTCCACAAGCGCTTCGTGGAGCCTTTGCCGCCGCCGCCTGTGCGGCCGGTGGTGCCCTTTCTCCAGACAGTGCACGACAGAGCGGCCGTGGAGATACAGCGCGGGTGCACGCAGGGCTGCCGCTTCTGCCAGGCCGGCATCGTCTACCGGCCGCGGCTGGAGCGCGGGGTCGACGAGGTGGTGCATACAGCGGAGGAAATCATCGCCTCCACGGGCTACAACGAGCTCTCGCTCCTCTCCCTCAGCACCACCGATCACTCGCAGATCGCCCCGCTTATCGAGGGACTGCGGCGGGCGCTGCCGGAGCGGGTTGCGCTGGCGCTGCCCAGCATTCGCTGCGACAGCTTCTCCGTGAGAATCGCCGCCCTCGCCCAGAGCGCGGGCAAGCGCAGCATAACCTTCGCGCCGGAAGCGGGGAGCCAGCGCCTGCGCGACGTGATCAACAAGCCTCTCACCGAAGACGACATCCTCCAGGCTGCCGAGGCCGCCTTTGCGCACGGATGGACGAACGTGAAGCTGTACTTCATGGTGGGCCTGCCCACGGAGACGCTTGAGGACGTCGAGGGGATTGCCGGCCTGGCGGTGAAGGTGCAGGATACCGGGCGCCGACACCACGGGGGGAGGGCGCGGGTACGCGTTAGCACCTCTAACTTCATCCCCAAGCCGCACACACCGTTCCAGTGGGCCGCCCAGATGGGCCCGGATGACCTGGCCCTCCGCCACGATCTGCTCAGGCGTCGCCTCAAAGGCACCGGCATCGCGCTATCGTGGGAGGAGCCCGCGCACAGCCTGCTGGAAGCGGTCCTCTCGCGCGGCGACCGCCGTCTCGGCCCCGTAATCCTCCGCGCCTGGAAAGCGGGCGCCCGCTTCGATGCCTGGAACGAGATAAGCGACCGGCGGCATTGGGAATCGGCGTTTGCGGAAGCGGGGCTTGACCCTACGTTCTACGCCCATCGCGAGCGCGATCTCCATGAGGTGCTGCCGTGGTCGCACATCGACACCGGTGTGGACGAGGCGTTCCTGCGCCGGGAGTGGCAGAAGTCGCAGCAAGGCGAGACGACCCCCGATTGCCACATGGTCGCCTGCAACGTGTGCGGGCTGGAGAAGCGGGGGTCGCATGGCTGCGAAGAGCGGCTGGAGGCGCTGCGGGAGCAAAGGGGCGCCGGCGCATCGCCTGCCCGCCGGTAGACGCGGCGTTTGTCGTGTCGACGCAAAGCCGGTGAGTACGGGCGCCCGTTGAAGACCGCTCGCAAGGGGCAGCCCTCTGTGCCCCCCGCTCTAATACGTCGACAAACCTGCTTAGGGACTTGACAAGAGCAGAAGAAGATACTTAATATTAATAAAGAACGACTGCTCGTTTTTAAAATCGAATAGTCATTCGGAGCGAACGCTAATGCCGAAGATGAGCGCTGCTCACCTTGAGGCCCGCACGAACGAAATATTGGATGCGGCGGAAAAGTGCTTCGTCAGGAAAGGACTCCACCAGACGACGATGCACGACATCTGTGCGGAAGCGAGGCTCAGCCCGGGCGCCGTCTATCGCTACTTCAAGAGCAAGGACGACCTCATCGACGCCGTGGCCCAGCGCAGGACCCTCGAGGAGATGGGGATCGTGCAGGAGGCGAAGGAGGAGACGTCGCAGGCGCTGGAGGCCTTGGCCGTCGTGGGCGAACGCTTCTGGGCGCAGTTTCTCCGGCCCGATTTCGAGCACTGGGCACGGCTCGACATCGAGATCTGGCCCGAAAGCCTGCGCAACAAGAGGCAGCAGGAGCGCGTCAGGGAACAGCGGGCGGCTTTCCGCTCTGCCCTCGCAGAGATCTGCCGTCTCGCCGTCGAACAGGGGACGCTGCGCCCCGACGTCGACCCCGTGGCGATGGCCAACCTGCTGATGGCGCTCTATCGAGGGCTTCAGCTTCACAAGGCGATCGACCCCGAAGGCGTCGACACCGAAGAGGTGCTCCGGATCCTTATCAAACAGATAAGCCAGCCGGACCTGCTGACGAATGCCGTTTCAGGAGCGGGCGAGGACAGCGGTCCGGAGGAACAGCGATAGCGCCGACCAAGGAGGCACACGATGTTAGAGGCGATTTCGGTCGAGTACTACTACAAGG
The DNA here is from genome assembly GCA_030018455.1 of Dehalococcoidia bacterium. Classification (NCBI taxonomy): domain Bacteria; kingdom Bacillati; phylum Chloroflexota; class Dehalococcoidia; species Dehalococcoidia bacterium. The sequence goes on along the minus strand of JASEFU010000006.1, from coordinate 119,283 downwards.
CGCATGTAGAGGAGCTTAACAGGGAGGCTGAGCGCATATACCGGGCGCGCCAGGCTGAGACTAACGAGAAGCCGCGCGAGCTGAACCCCTCCATTCAACGGGCGAATCTCCCTGTCTCAGGGCTGCGTCCGAAGTCGGCGTGCCGCTGATATCAACCGCTCGCTCTCCGGGGGAACCGGACGCCTCCCGGACGCGAGATCATGGCCCCGCCCAATGAGAAGGCCCCCTTTGGGGGCTTTCTCATTTTGTCTTTCTCCTTGTTCTCCGGAATGATGCGCTTCCACCACGTGTTTTGTTAGCGCATTCGTTGTACACTATGCGCGCTGTCACATGACCGGCAGCGCCATTTTCTGCTTGCGCTAAACGGTCTCATTTCTTGAAGGGAGGTCATTTTATGGTCACCGAAGCGGTACCGGAAGAAGCACGCGACTTGACGAAAGGGGCGATTGAAGGCTTGCTCGGCTTCATCGACAGCGAAGTCGTGCCGCTGGAGGAGAAATACAAGGATATCCTCCACGACGAACGTAAGCTGTTCGGCGAGGATGGCCTGCTGGTGCCTCCGATCAGAGAGGCCCGCGACGGCATCCGCGTCAAGTCCGCCCAGGCCGGCTACTATAGCATGTTCGCCCCCAGCAGCGTCGGCGGTGGCGGCATGCCCTGGGTCGCCTCTCCCCTCGTCCTGGAGGCCATCTACCGGAAGTACGGGCCCGGTCGCGTGTTCATCGGCTGGGCAGCCGGCTTCCTCACCTCTCCGCTATTGGCGAGCTTCGTTGACGGGCCATCCCACCTCTTCCTGGGCGCCAGCCAGGCCATACGCGACGAGGTGCTGCCGCCGTTGCTCGCCGGCGAGAAGACCGTCTGTTTCGGCGTGACCGAGCCCGGCGCCGGCTCCGACCTGTGGGGACTGAAGACGAAGGCGCGCCGAGACGGCGACGAATGGGTGGTCAGCGGCTCCAAGCAGTGGATCACCAACGCCCCGTACTGCGACTACGCCGCCGTCTTCGCTATTACCAACGAGGAAGCTTTTGCGGCCCACAAGGGCGGCCTTAGCTGCTTCCTGCTCGACGCCACTGCCCCCGGCTTCACCAAGGACAGGCCGGAGCGCATCATGGGCCACATCTCCAGCGACTGCGGCGGCTTCACGATGGACGACGTGCGGGTCAGAAACGACTACATGATCGGCGCCGTCGACGGCGCTTTCCAGATCGCCATGTTCGGCATCTCCGAGGGCCGGATGGGTATGGCAAGCTCCTGCCTCGGACTCGCCGAGTGGGCTCTCGACCGCTCGCTTGAATACGCGGCGGAGCGCAAGACCTTCGGCGTCTCCCTCGCCGATCACCAGGCCCTCCAGTTCATGATGGCGGACATGGCCCTGGACATCTTCGCCACCAAGTACATGATCATTCAGACCGCTAACATGCTCGACGCCGGCAAGGTGCCCGTCAAGGAAATCTGCATGTCGAAGGCCTACGCAATCGAGATGTGCCAGCGCGCCTACGACAGGGCGATCCAGATCCACGGCGGCATGGGACTCTCCAGCGAACTGGCGCTGGAGGAGGGATTCCGCATCGCGCGCACCGCCCGCATCCCCGATGGCACGTCGGAAATCCAGCGGAGGACGATCTTCCGTCAGCTCCAGCGCGGCGACACGACTTTCTAGGGCATCGCCGCACAGGGAAAAACAAAAAGGGAAGGGGGCGCAACCCCCTTCCCTTTCTATCTGCCGGAAGCCCTTGGCTACTCGATTTCCGGCCCCGCGCGGTCCTCGCGGAACCACGTCACGGGCCGGTACTCCCTCGGCACGATCCCTTCTTGCTTGAACCGCGGATAGCCCATGACGAGCGAAGTAATGATCCGCCACGGATACTCGATGCCCAGCTTCTCCTTTATCGGCGGCACCTGATTGATGACCTGGGCGAAACCCACCCAGCAACACTTGATCCCCAGCGAGTTGCACACCAGGTTCATGTTCTGCCCGCAGATGCCGGCGTTGATCTCGGGCCCGCTGATGGCGCGCTCATCGCCGAGAATGAGGATCACGGCCGGCGCGTTCAACAGCGGCGGCCCATTCCTCTTAGAAATGCTGCCCATGCCGCCGAGGGCCAGCCGCGGGTCCCACGTCCCCGATTGTTGGGGCGCCATCTCGTAGCCGGCCGCAAGCTGCTTTACGAGGTCGTCGTTCTTGAACATCTGGTAAATCATGTTTACGCCCGCCCAGATCGCCTCGTCCATCTCCTGGAGCAGGGCTTTGTTGGTAATGACGATGAAGCGCCAGGGCTGGCAGTTGCCGGCGCTGGGCGCGAACCTCCCGGCCTCCAGCACCCGCCGGATGAGGTGCTCGGGCACCGGCTTATCGCGGAAGTTGCGGACGCTGCGCCGGTTGTAGATCGCCCGCTCGATCGCGTTCCACTGGTCGGGGTTGCCGTCGGCGTCCTTCGGCTCGAGGGGTAGCCTCGCCGGCAGAGCGTGGGGCTCCGTCTTCCAGTAGCCCTCGTCCACATGATAGGGCTCGACGATCGAGACGGCGCCGCGAGGGCAGGCCACCATGCAGTTGTAACAACTGAAGCACTCGTACTCCTCCTTCAGTTGCGGTGGCTTTCCCGGCTCTGGAGCAGCCCAGGCGCGGAAGGGGCAGTTCTCGTAGCACAACTGACAGCTCGAGCCCCGTGTCCGGCTGCACTTCTCCGGGTCTATCTGCATCACCCCCATGTGCACCGTTTCCGGGCGGAAGATCTGCTTTACGTCCTCCCAGGGCATAGTTTCCTCCTATTTCTGCTGGATCAAATACCCCGTCGTGGTGGCCTGATGCCACAATTCTAGTCGAGCTTGGTTTGTTGGTGCAAAGGCACCCCAGCCGCCGTGTCACCTTGTCCGCAGCCGCTCGCCAGGACCGTAGCGCCCGCCGGGGGAGCGCCGCGAGCGAAGACCTGATAGACTGCTGAAAAGAATCTCCGCCGAAAGGAGACCGAGAGCGTGCACAAGAAGATGCTTGTCCTCTCCCACGCCGCGTGCAAAGGACACGCTCCCGAGAACACCCTCGCCGGTATACGCGCCGCACTCGCGCTCGGCGCCGACGCCGTCGAGGTGGACGTGCGCGCCACCGCCGACGGCATCCCCGTCCTCCTGCACGACGCCACCGTCGACCGCACGACCGATGGTTCAGGCCCGCTGTCAGCCATGACATTCGCCGAAACACGGAAGCTGAACGCCGGCGACGAGCGGTTCCCCGGCGAACGGGTGCCGTCGCTGGAGGAGACGGTACAGGCGGCAGGCGAAATGGCGCTCTTCCTGGAGCTGAAGGAGACGGGGATCGAACGCGCCGTCCTCGATGTCATCCGGAAGACGGACTCCATCGAGCGCTGCACGATCAACTCCTTCCTCGGCGACGCCCTCACCGCGATGCGCCACCTCGAGCCCCGCCTGCCCTACGTCCTCACGGTGGCCGGACGCCCCGACGATTGGGACGAGCTGCTCACGCGCGCTCTCTCACTGAACGCGCAGGGGCTGAGCGTGGAATGCAGCCTCGTCGACGGCGCCCTCATCGAAAAGACGCTTCGTCGCGCCATGCGGGTCTACTCGTGGACGGTCAACGAGGAGAGCGAGATGCTGCGCCTTATCGGGCTGGGAGTGGACGGCATCATCTCCGACTTCCCCGACCGCGTACGGGAGGCGCTCGTCCACCGTCCTTGGCCCTGACGCAACGGCGTATAATCGAAGTGGAGGATTCGAAGGGACGCGATGGAGAGGGCGGCCGGCACCGTCACCCTGATGGGCTCCGGCGAAATGACGAAGTCAATGGCGCGGGTCCATCGTTGGGTCATGTCGAAGATAGAGGGGCCGGTGAGGGCCGTCTTCCTCGACACGCCCGCCGGCTTCGAGCTGAACGCCGACAACCTTTCGCGCCGCGCCGTCGAGTACCTCGATCACTACCTCGGCGTCTCCTGCGCCGTCGTCTCCTACCGCTCGAAGGAGAGGGCGACGGAGCGGGATGTCCGGAGCGCCGTCCGCAAGATCGAGCGCGCAAACTACATCTTCGCCGGGCCCGGCAGCCCCACTTACGCCATCAAGAACTGGCGCGGGACGCCCGTCTGGGAAGCCGTGGTGCGTCGTGTATCCGAAGGGGCCCACCTCGTGCTGGCAAGCGCTGCCGCCATCGCCCTCGGCCGCTACTCTGTTCCCGTCTACGAGATATACAAGGTGGGCGAAGACGTTCACTGGGTGGACGGGCTCGACCTTCTGGGAGCGTATGGGCTCGAGCTTGCCGTCGTCACCCACTGGAACAACACCGAGGGCGGCACCTACGACACCCGCTTCTGCTACATGGGCGAGCCGCGCTTTCGTCTCCTCGAGCAGGCCCTTCCGCCGACTGCCGCTGTCCTCGGGATCGACGAGTACACCGCCTGCACCCTCGATTTCGCCGCCGACGAGGCGAAGGTAATGGCCGCAGGCACCGCGACGGTGCGCCGTGGGGGCGAGGAGCGCGTGTACCCCAGCGGCAGCTCGTTCAGTCTCGATGAGTTGCGGGCGGTTGTTGCGACGCCCGCTCAACTGACGGCAGAGAAAAGAGAGACCCTCGACGAGGCCGGCCGGGCGTTGCGGCAGCGCATGGAGCAGGCCGCGCGCGCGGTGACGGCGGGCGACGGCGAAGCGGCCGCGCTGGCCGACGTCGCGGAAGAGCTGTACGAACTTGCCGCGGCTGTCGATAGGGCGGAAGAGGCGGGCGTGCCGGAGCCCCTGCTTGCGGAGGCGCGCGGCAGCCTGGGGCAGGTGGTCGTCGATTGGGGCAGACGGGTCTCTCCCTCGCCCGAAAGCGTGGGCGACGTTGCCCCGTTTGTGGAGACACTCCTCGAAGTCCGCTCGCGGCTGCGTGAGATGCGGCAGTGGGCGCTCGCCGACGAAATCCGCGACAGGCTGACCTCCCTGGGCGTCATCATCGAGGATCTTCCGGAAGGCACGCGCTGGCGCCGCCCTGCCTAGCGCTTCTGCGCCGTCCCCCGTGTCTTTCGCTCGCCAGCTCCCGCGCCCGCCGGAATATCCCGTCGAACATCTCCTCTGTCAGCATCCCTGTGAACGTATTGCGCTGACTGGGGTGGTAGGAGCAGAGCACGATGCGCCCGTCGGGAAGCGCCGCCTCGACGCCGTGCCCGAACGGCGGCCGCCCGCGGAGGCCGGTGGACAGCGCGACCACGTTGTAGGCGAACCCGCCGAGAGGAACTATCACTCGCAGATTCGCCAGCAGCTTCAGCTCCCTGACCAGATAGGGCATGCAGTTGTCGCGCTCGCGGGTCGTAGGGCGGTTGGCGGGCGGCGCGCACCTCACGGCCGCCGCGACGTACGCACCCGCGAGCTGCAGACCGTCGTCGCGGTGAACGCTGGACGGCTGGTTGCCGTAGCCCGCGCGGTAGAGCGCGCGGAAAAGCCAGTCGCCGGAGCGGTCGCCAGTGAATATGCGTCCCGTGCGGTTGCCCCCGTGGGCCGCCGGCGCCAGCCCGACGACGAGCAGTTCCGCCGCCGGATCGCCGAAACCGGGCAGCGGCCGTCCCCAGTAGTCCCAATCGCGGAAGGCGGGCCGCTTTTCCCGCGCTACCTGTTCGCGCCACTGCACCAGCCGCGGGCACTTGCGGCAGACCACCACCTCACGGGTCACCTGCTCCAGCGAGTCCATGCTTCCAGTCTACCATCCGTCACCTCGTCTGAAGAGCTTTTCCTCGTTTGGTATACTGGAATTGAAAGGCGCCGCTTCTTCCCGGACTGAAGGAGGCGCACATGACCACCCCCATCGAACCCATCACCGGTCGGAAGTACCGGCTTCTCATCGACGGCCGCTGGCAGGACGCGTCGACGGCAGAGACGTTCGAGCGCCGCAACCCCGCCGACGGCTCGCTCGTCGCGACCTGTCCTCTTGCCACCCGGGAGGACGTCGACCTCGCCATAGCGGCGGCGCGGCGCGCCTTCGACGGCGGTGTCTGGCCGCAGACGGGCGCGAAGGAACGCTCCGGCCTCCTGCGGGCGACGGCGGACGCGCTGCGCAGGGAGTCGGACTACCTGACGCGGCTGCTCGTCAGCGAGGTTGGGAAGACGGTTCGCGAAGCGTCGGTGGAAGTGCATATGACGGCCGATGTCTTCGATTACTATGCCGGCCTCGCCCTCGACCTGCGGGGCGACGCAATCAGCGACTACGTGCCTGATACGCTGGGGCTGGTGCTGAAGGAGCCGGTGGGCGTCGTCGGTATAATCACGCCCTGGAACTACCCGCTCCAGCTCGCTGCCTGGAAGATCGCTCCCGCGCTTGCCGTCGGCTGCACGATCGTGATCAAGCCGTCGCAGTTCACGCCCGCGTCCACCTACGAGCTGGGACGCATCCTTTTGGAGGCAGGCGCGCCTCCCGGGGTGGTGAACGTGGTAACGGGCAAGGCCGCCGTCGTCGGGGAGCGGATAGCGGCCAGCGAGGCGGTGGACAAGGTCTCGTTCACCGGCTCCACCGAGACCGGGCGCCGCATCATGCAGCTCGCCGCATCCAACGTGAAAAAGATATCGCTGGAGCTCGGCGGCAAGTCGCCCAACATCGTTTTCGCCGACGCCGACCTCGACGCTGCGGTGCCCAACGCGCTTATCGGCGTCTACGTCAATGCCGGGCAGATCTGTCAGGCCGGATCGCGTCTCCTCCTTGACCGGAAGATACACGACGATTTCCTGGACCGCTTTCTGAAGTTCACGGCGGCGCTGCGGGTCGGCAACCCGGCCGACCCGCAAACTCAGATGGGCCCGCTGGTCTCCGAAGGGCAGCTCGAGCGGGTGGCGTCGTACGTGGCGGCGGGCAAGGAGGAGGGCGCGAAGCTGGTGCGAGGAGGCGCGCGCCTCGGCGGCGAACCTTATGACAGAGGTCACTTCTTCGAGCCCACGGTCTTCGACGAGGCGCGCAGCGGGATGCGCATCGCGCAGGAGGAGATATTCGGGCCTGTGCTCTCGGTGATCACGTTTGAGGACGCTGACGAGGCGCTGCGAATCGCCAATGAGACGATGTACGGACTGGCGGCGGCCATCTGGTCGAAAGATATCGATAAGGTGATGAGGCTTGTCAGGGGTATCAAGGCGGGCAGCGTCTGGGTCAACTCCTATCATGGCTCCCGCATACCGCACATGCCCTTCGGCGGCTACAAGCAGAGCGGCATCGGCCGCGAGCTGGGGCGCGAAGGGCTGGAGCCGTTCCTGGAGACGAAAAGCGTACAGATCAAGTTCGCCTGATCCCCCGCGGAGGGACGGACGCAGGCCCAAGGAGGTGGTTGGAATGGAGGCAGGATCAAGCCGAGCGCTTGCTTCTCGCGTGCTCCGGCGGTCGGACACACTGCCGTCCCTGCGGCTTACGAACGTGGACGGTGAAACGGTCAGCACCCGCGGCTACTACGGAAGGCGGAACCTCGTCCTCTTCTTCGTCGGCAACCTGCGGTGTGACGATTGCCGTCGCCTGCTGCGCGCCCTCGCCGAAAAGCACGATGAGATCAGGGGAGAGGAGAGCGAGGTGATTGCCGTCGTTCCCGGCAGCCGCGAGGAGGCGCGCAAGGCGGCGGAAGAGATGCGCCTCCCCTTCCAGGTGCTCGTCGATCCCGATGGCGAGACGCACCGGCGCGTCGGCGCCGCCCGCGAAAGCGGGCCGGCGGCGGCCATTATTGTCGTCGACCGCTTCGAGGAAGTGTATGAAGCGCGCTACGAGAGAGAAGGCCACCGTCTGATGGACGCTGACGCCGTCGTCCGGTCGCTGCGCTTCATCGAGGTGCAGTGCCCGGAATGCGGGGCACCCGAGTGGCCTGTCATCGAAGAGCCTGCCCTGAGGCAGCGGGGGTAGCAAAGGAGTTGCGGATGGTCCAGCTCACGGAGAAGGCGAAGAAGCTCATCGGGGCGCCCAATATCGGCAACCTCGCGACCCTTATGGCCGACGGCACCCCGCATCTGACGCCTGTCTGGGTCGACTACGAGGACAACCACGTGCTCGTCAATACCGCTGAGGGGAGGCAGAAACTGGTCAACGTTCGGCGCGACCCGCGTGTCGCCGTGTCCGTGTTCAACGCTGATAACCCCTACGAAATGGTGTCGATCCGCGGACGCGTCGTCGAGACGACGCATGAGGGAGCGGACGAGCACATCGACAAGCTGGCGAAGAAGTACCTGGGCCGGGAGCGATATCCTTTCCGGAGGCAGGGTGAGCAGCGGGTCATCATCAAGATTGAGCCGGAGCACGTGATGGGCTCGTCCTGAGGTATGCGGTCCCCTTAAGCCGGAGGGACCTGGCCTCGCCAAGCGCCCGTTTCCTCCCCGCGGGACTCGATGAACTCCTTGAACCGCTTGAGGTCGGACTCCACCTGCCGCGAGGCAAGACCGAGGATGTCGCCCACCTGTTCCGCCAGGTTCTGCGGATCGTAACGCATCTCGAGGTCGATGCGGGTATGCCCGTGTACGCTCTCGAAGCTCACCATTCCTGCATTGGGAGTGCCCTGTTGGGCCCGCCACACAATGCGACGGTCCGGCACCTGCTCCGTTATCTCGGCGTCCCACTCCTTCCTCCGGCCGGCGATCTGTGCCACCCAATGAACGTGCGTGTCATCGAGCTGTTCGACTTCCACCACGCCCTGCATGAACTTGGGGAACTCCTCGAACTGCGTCCACTGGTTATAGGCCGTGCGCACCGGCACGTTCACTTCAATTGATTTGTGTATTCTTGACATATCTTGCACTTCCTCCACCCAGGACTTCCGCCACGCGTTCATCGTCGGTTTTGGCTGCAGCGAAAGTCATTGACCGCCGGTCAACGGGGCCGCGCCCGCGGGCCGCCCCTCCTCCGGACTCGGCCTGCGCACGCAATTGTCACGGCTCGCCGTTAGATCTTGAGACGTTTTGAACTGGGTGGATGCTAGCATCGCAGGGCAATTACGCAAGCAGCGCGAGAGGAGAAAAGGCACAATGGCGGACCCAATTCAACTGCTGAGAGAACAGCACAAGGAGGTGCTGGACCTGTTCGACCAGTTCAAGAAAGCGGGCGACAACCGGAAAAAGAAAAGCATTGTCGACAACGCTTCCCTCAAGCTCATGATGCATACGCAACTGGAAGAGGACTCTTTCTACCCCGCCATCCGTAGTCAGGGCGGAGAAGCGGAAGACCTCGTCGACGAGGCGATCGAGGAGCATCACGTGGTCAAGATGCTCATCTCGGAGCTGGCGGACATGAAGCCGCAGTACCCTCGGTACGACGCCAAGTTCATGGTGATGGCGGAAAACGTCAGGCATCACGTCCAAGAGGAAGAGTCTCAGCTCTTTCCTGCGGCGAGGAAGATGGGTGACGAGCGGCTGATGAAGCTCGGCGACGAGATGTCAGGGAATTGGCGGAAGATCGAGCAGGAAGTGACGAAAAGCCGGGGAAAAAGAAGAGCAGCCTAACAGGGAAATATCGCCTAAGCTCCTGTCCCTCGTACTTCTTCACGCCTTTTTCACGAAAGGTTAGAGGGGTTTTATGCTACTATCACAGTGGAGCACTAATCTTGAGGCGGTTTGCGCGGCGGGCAGATAGCAGGTTTATGGTGATTGAAAAGGAAGGAGAGCGCCCGCGAGTCCTTCTTGTCGAGGACGACGCAGCCGTAACCAGGATCCTCAGCTTGCTGCTACGAAACAGCGGGTTTGACGTTACCGGCGTTGAATCGGGCAAGGAGGCATTATTCGCGCTGGACGTTAAGCCGTATGATGCTGTCGTTCTGGATCTTGGGCTGCCTGACGGCCTGGGCGGGGAGGTCTTGGGGAAGCTGCACAGCGTTCCGCGGGACTGTTTTCCCGTGTGGGTGGTGATATCCGCTCTTGACGAGGACGAAGTGGTCAGGAGGTACGGCTCGATTGGCGGGCCATTCCTGCCCAAGCCGTTCGACCCTTTGCGTCTCGTCGACTTGCTCGAAGACCAGATCGAGCGTTGCCGATCGACCCACAGCTGAGAAACTTGCCCCTTCTATGGAAGCCCACGCCGGCGCTTCGTGCCCTCGCCTCCGGGCTGTTCCCCGGAGACCACGCTGATCTCTCCCGAAGGCTCCACGTCCACGTCCTTCACAACTCTTGAATCGAAGGCACAATCTCGCTCATTCTTCGTCTCCTGGGCTTCTGCCCGTGCCACCGGTCCCGGTTTCTCTTCATGTTATCAGCGGCGGCGATCTCCGCCGAAAGCGCTCGGCCCGTCCTTCACGGTTCTTTCATGCCGATGGCGTCATGATTCACACGGCCTGCACGGGCTCGATCTAGCATTCAATGTTGACGGCGAGACAATCTCCGTGAAGGAGGAGGAAGATGATGGAAAGGACGGAAGGTCACGAGGTTGAAGAGCGCCGTACGTGGTGGGACCCGATTCGCGACACGATCGACTGGATCATCGCAGCGCTCGTCGTCGTGTTGATCCTTGCGGAAGCGGCGCTGGGGCTGCGGCTTGGCTTCAAGATTGCCGAGGCCAATCCCGGCAACAACTTCGTCGACTTCATTTACGACCTGACCGCCTGGATGATTAAGCCGTTCAGCGGCGTGTTTGAAGACCGCAGCGTCAACGGCGGTGTCTTTGAGCCGGGCACCTTGATCGCGATGATCATCTATTTCATCGCGGCTGTCCTGCTCATCGCGCTGCTCCGATGGCTAGCTGTCCTCACACGTCCGACCGGCGGCCGCCGCGTGATGGTCGGCAGGTAAGGGCCGGAAGGTCAACAGGCCTGAATATCAGGGAGGCGAGGATGACCTCTCAAGCGCAGTTGGTACGCAAAATCGAGCCGGACGGGCATCGCGACGGTGCCGAAGGTTCGAGCCTCACGACGCTCCTGGCAAAATACGCTCTCCGGGCGCGACGGCTCAAAGGTAAGACGCAGGCCAACATAGCGAGAGACGCTTGGCTGGACAACAGCTACGTTTCTCGCCTGCTGTCGGGCCAGCGTGCCAATCCGAGCCGTGATGCTCTGATTCTGCTCGGCTGTTGGGGACTGGAGCTCTCGGTGGAAGAGATGGACGAGTTGCTGATCGCCGCCGAGTTCCGGCCCCTGGTGCTGCCGGCAAGCATTCGCTGAGGACCGCCGTCTAGAAAGTAGACGAGAGGAGGAGGGCGGCATGTGCCTGTCTTGTGGTTGCGGAACGCCGGATGATGACCGCGGTGATGAGAGGAACATCACAATGGCCGATCTCGAAGACGCGGCAGACGCCGCCGGCCTGACCGTCGATGAGGTGGTGGACAACATAGAGGCCACCCTCTACGGCCGCGAAGAGGAAAGGGAAATCGCCTAGTCCCTTCAACTGAGGGGAGTGGAGGCGGAAGGGGGCTGAGGCGTCCCATTTATTGGGGCGCCTCGGCACAAGGAACGGAGGTGGTGAATTGGGAGTGTGCGAAGTCTGCGGGAACGAGTACGACAAGACGTTCCAGATTACGATGGCTGGGGAGACTGCCCCCCACATCTTCGATAGCTTTGAGTGCGCCGTCCACGCCCTCGCTCCCCGCTGCGAGCACTGTGGGTGCAAGATTATCGGCCACGGCGTGGAGGCCGCCGGCTCTTACTTCTGCTGCGCAAGCTGCGCCAGCATGGTGGGTGTAGCCGGCCTCAGAGACCGTCGTTAGCCCGCCGTCCATGAGAGAGACCGTGATTAGAAGGGGGTGGAAATGCCCCGGTCCATATGGAGCGGAGTAATCAGCTTTGGCGTGGTAAGCATACCGGTCAAGCTGTATCCCGCTACCAAGAGCAAAGACATATCGTTCAATCTGCTGCACAAGACGTGCGGCACCCGGCTCAAACAACTGCGCTGGTGCCCCTACCACGAGACATCCGTCGAGTGGGAAGAGGTCGCGCGCGGCTACGAGTACAACAAAGACCAGTACATAGTGCTCACGGACGAGGACTTCGAGAAGCTCCCTCTCCCCAGCAAGCGGGTCATCGAGCTATCCGCTTTCGTGCGCTCGGACGAAATCGATCCCGTCTACTACGAGAAGAGCTATTACCTCGAACCGGCGCCGGAAGCGCTGAAGCCGTTCGCCCTCCTGCTTCGAGTGCTCGAAGAGCGGGGGCTCGTCGGCATCGCCAAGGTCGCCATACGCAACAAGGAGCACCTTTGCGCCCTCCGCCCGCGCGACAGCAACCTCATGCTGGAGACGCTTTTCTACGAGGACGAGGTCCGCGTGGAGAAGACGGAACTGGGCGAGATGAAGGTGACCGACCGCGAGATGCAGATGGCGGCGACCCTCGTCGACGTGCTCACGGAGCCCTTCAAGCCTGAAGAGTACCAGGACGAATACCGTGTCGCCCTCACGGAGCTCATCGAAGCGAAGCGCGAAGGCAAGGAGATAGTGGAGGCGCCTGTGCCCGCCGGCGCGCCGGTGATAGATCTCATGTCGGCGCTGCGGGAGAGCGTTGAGGCGGCGCGGAGGCGCAGGGAGGAGCGCAGCAAGAGGGAAGAGAGACGCGGCGCAGCATAGCGGGACGCCGCATCGTTTGAGAGATGCTGGAAGAGTACGCCGGAAAGCGCGATCTGGAGCGGACGGGAGAGCCGGCGCCCGAACGGCGCGAGGAAAAGGGGCCGCTCACCTTCGTGGTGCAGAAGCACGCTGCCCGCCGCCTCCACTACGACCTGCGCCTCGAGCTTGGAGGGGCGCTCAAGTCCTGGGCCGTTCCCAAGGGCATCTCGCTCGACCCCGAAGAGAAGCGCCTGGCGGTAATGGTGGAAGACCACCCGATCGAGTATGCCGCCTTCGAGGGCGTCATCCCCGAAGGCGAGTACGGGGCGGGTGAAGTCATCGTCTGGGACAAGGGCACCTACTCGCCCGAAAGCGAAGGCCGCCTCTTCTTTAACGACCGCCGGGAAGCGGAGAAAAGGATGCGACGGGGACTCGACGAAGGGAAGGTGAGCTTCGTCCTCAACGGCAAGAAGCTTAAAGGCTCGTGGACGCTGGTCAAGCGCGCCGGCGGCGAGAACGACTGGCTCCTCATTAAGCATCGCGACCCCTCCGCAAACGGTGGGCGCGACATCCTGGAAGAAGAACGCTCGGTCGTCTCGGGCCTGACGATCGAAGACCTGAAGGCCGGGCGCGTCCCCCCGTCCAGGGAGAGCGGAGAAGGGCCGGCGGAGCTTCCCGGCGCAAAGAAGGCGCCCTTTCCCCGCGCCGTCGAGCCCATGCTCGCCACTCTCACCGACTCCGCCTTCTCCCACCCAGACTGGCTCTTCGAACCCAAGCTCGACGGCATCCGGGCCGTCTGCCTTATTCACGGTGACAAGGTGCGCCTGACCTCACGCCGCGGCAACGACATCACCGGCAACTACCCCGCGCTCGCCGACGAGCTGGGCCAGCAGCCGGAGCGGAACATTGTCCTTGACGGAGAGATCGTCGCCCTGGACGAGGAGGGGCGTCCATCCTTTCAGCGCCTTCAGCAGCGGCTAAACCTGACCTCGGCGGCGGACATACGCCAGGCCGACCGCCGCATACCCGTCGTCTACTTCGCTTTCGACCTCCTGTATCTCGGCGGCTACGACCTGCGCGGCGTGCCCCTCGAACAGCGGAAGGCAACGCTGTCGCGCATTCTTGTCCCCACCGACCACGTGCGCTTCCTCGATCACTTCTTCGAAGAGGGGACGGCTGCCTACGAGGCGGCCGTCGAGCACGGACTGGAGGGTGTCGTGGCCAAGCGCCGCGACAGCGCCTACAAGTCGGGCCAGCGCTCGCCGCTCTGGCTCAAGGTGAAGGCGGTGAGCAGCGACGAGTTCGTAATCGGCGGCTACACGCCCGGCGAGGGCAGCCGCAGGCGCACGTTCGGGGCCCTTCTCTTGGGCGAGCACGATGAGAAAGGCAGGCTCCGCTACGTCGGGCACGTCGGCTCAGGGTTTGACGATCGCACGCTCACGGAGCTGCGCAGGCGGCTCGACGGCCTGAAGACGGAAAAGCCTGCCCTCACGGGCGATATCCCCCGCCAGCAAGCGATCTGGGTGCGCCCCGAGCTCGTCGCCGAGGTCAAGTACGCGCAGCGCACGGAGGAAGGGCGGCTGCGCGCCCCTGTCTTCCTCGGCCTGAGGACGGACGTCGCGCCGAAGCAGGTGGGACTCGTGCAGGTCGTCCCGCCGCCCGCCGGCGCGAAGGAGAAAGAGGCGTCCGCTCCAAGATCGGACCTGCGAAAGGACGCCGCGAAGGTGCTCGACCAGTTGGGGCGGCACGGCAAGCGGCTGACACTCGTCGTGGAGGGGCACAGGCTCACCCTCACAAATCTCGACAAGCCGTTGTGGCCCGCCGTCGGCAAGAGGCCGCCCCTTACCAAGGTCGACCTGCTCATCTACCTGACCCGCGTGTCGCCTTACCTGCTGCCCCACCTGCGAGACCGTCCCCTCACGCTCAAGCGCTACCCGGACGGCATAGAGGAAGAGCACTTCTTCCAGAAGCACTGGGAGCACCCGCTGCCGGAGTTCGTGGAAACGGTCACGCTGTATTCGGAGCAGTTCGATGAGGACCAGGAATACCTGCTCTGCAATAACCTGCCCACCCTCCTCTGGCTAGCGCAGCTCGCCGATATCGAACTCCACACGTGGTACTCGCGCATCAACCGCGAGCCCGACGGCGAGCACCTGTCCACCAACTTCACCGGCTCGCTCGAGAGGATCAGGGGCTCCGTGCTCAACTACCCCGATTTCGTCGTCTTCGACCTCGATCCGTACATCTACGCCGGGAGCGAGGGCAAAGGCGATGAGCCCGTCCTGAACCGGAAGGCCTTCGCGAAGACCCGCGAGGTCGCGCGCTGGCTGCGGGAAGTCCTCGCTTCGCTTTCGCTTTCCGCCTTCCTCAAGACGTCCGGCAAGACGGGACTGCACATCTACGTCCCCATCCTGCGCCGGCTCGACCACGACGCCGTGCGTTCGATTGCGGGCACAATCGGGCGCTACCTCATGTCGCAGCACCCGCGGGAGATCACGATGGAGTGGTCGGTCGAGGAGCGCCGCGGGAAGGTCTTCTTCGACCACAATCAGAACGCCCGCGGCAAGACGCTCGTCACCGCCTACTCGCCCCGGGCGCTGCCTGAGGCGACGGTGGCGACGCCGCTGCTCTGGGAAGAGCTCGACGACGTGTACCCGACCGATTTCACGATGCAGAACGTCCCCGACAGGCTGGCGAAGGTCGGCGACCCGTGGCAGGGAATACTGGAAGCGAAGGCCGACCTCGGGCGGCTGCTCGAAGGACGGCAGCAGGGGCGCGGCACGGGCGAGCGGGGAAGGCTGTCGACGGAGTTGGAGAGCGCCGCCGAGGAGCCGCCGCGACGCAAACGGGGGAGGAAAAGAGGATAATGCAAGTCCAAACGGCATCAGCCAGGAAAACGGGGGCCGGCCCGGCCCCAAGGAAAGGAGCAAGACATGCCTGAATTCGTCGATCCCTTTCGCGGCAACCTGCCCGACAGAAAGCTCACTCTCGGAGAGCTGATAAGGGCAATCCGCCTGGACGTCGCGGCAGAAGAAGAGGCGACCCATCTCTACGTGGCGCAGGCCGAAGCCACCGACAACGAGCTGGCGAAGAAGGTCCTGCTGGACATCGCCGATGAGGAACGCGTCCACGTGGGCGAATTCATGCGCCTGTTGAGCATCCTGACGGAAGGCGAGGAGGACAGGCTGCTGGCGGAAGGCGCGTCCGAAGTCAATGAGATGGCGGCGGGAATCAGCCCGGCGGAGGAGGCCGCGGCGGCGGAAGCAGGAAAAGAGGCCGCCGGCGAAGGTTTCACCGTCGGTTCACTGCGGGACTAGAAACGAAGGAGTAGCAAGATGCACAAGTTCCTTGAGCGGGAATCGGCCCCGCTGGAGGCCCAGACCTGGGAAACACTGGACAAGGCGATGAAGGGGGTGGTAAAAAACGTCCTCGCGGGCCGGAGGCTGCTCGAACTGGAAGGGCCGTTCGGGCTGGGACTGAAGGCCGTCCCCCTGCGCGACGTCGAGGTGCAGCCGGGCATGTCCACAAGCCCGTTGCTGCCGCTCACACTGCTTCATGTCGAATTCACCCTCGGCCGGCGCGACCTCGCCGCTTTCGAGCGCGACCGCTTCCCTTTGAACCTCGGTCCCCTCGTCGAAGCGGCGACGGAACTCGCTCGCCTGGAAGACGGTCTCCTCTTCAACGGCGGCCCCGGCGCTCCCGGCCTGCTCACGCTCGACGGCGTCAATACCGCATCCCTCTCTCCCTGGGACGAGATGGGGGCGGCGGCGCAGGACGTGATAAACGCCGTTACGGCACTCGATGCCGCCGGATTCCACGGGCCCTACGCTCTCGCCCTTCCCCCGGCGCGCTACAACCTCCTGTACCGTCGCAATCTACAGGGAAACATCAGCGAGCTCGAGCACGTCCGGACGATCGCCACGGAAGGAGTCTTCAAGGCGCCCGTTCTCGAAGACAAGGGCGTGGTCGTCGCCTTTGGCCGCCAGTACGCTTCGATAGTCATCGGGCAGGATATGTCGATAGCCTTTGTCGGCCCAGTGGGAGATAGTCTGGAATTCACGATTGTGGAGAGTCTGGCCCTCTTCGTCCGGCAACCGGGCGCAGTCTGCGTTCTCGGCGCGTGAGCGGGAGGCGTTGCGGCCTCGGAGAAGCTAGCGGCGGTCTCTACTCGGGCGGCCCGGCGGCGCTTCTTGCGTCGGCTCCGCGTCAGCCGGCGTCGGCAGGGCGGCCGTAGGGACCGGCTCGACGGTCGGCGCCGGCTCAACTGTGGGCGGCTGCTCCTGGGGCGGCGGAGCGGGCGGCTCTGCGGGGGCGGCAGGCGCCGCCGGTACCGCTTCCTGGGGAGGTGCAGGCACGGCCGTGGGAGCGGGAGCGACCGCGGGAGGCCGGCTTTGCACGGGCGCGGTCTGGTAGTCACTTCTGTACCGTACGCCGAAGTACCGCAGGTACTCCTGCGCCAGATAGCGCTTCCACTCTGTGAGCTGCTCCGGAATGCAGCTCGGACAGGCGGCGATCTCCTCGCCTCCCCAGTGGTCTTTGCTCTGTCTCTCGAGCGCGTCGACCGCGAACAGGCCGCTGACGGCTGCGCAGCCGATGTCGCCGGTCACGGGGATGCCGCTGGGCACGCAGACCGTCGCCTCCACCAGGCCGTCCGGCCGCACGAACTCATGCGGCGTCTTCCCCTCCAGCGCGATCAACATGATGTCGTGCCATGCGGCGCCCGCTATCGTCGTGCTGTAGATGTTTCGCATCATGCTGTTGTCGCTGTTGCCGATCCACACGCCGACCGCGACGTCGCGCGTGTATCCTACCGACCAGGTATCGTTCGTCGGCTTCGTCGGGTCTTCGGGGTTCGACTTGAACGGTTCGCTCGTGCCGCTTTTCACCGCCACCTGCCAGCCGGGGATGGCGAGGACGCTTCCCCGCCCGAAGATCATCTCGCGGTTGCTGTCGTCCGACAGGATGCTCGTAATCATGTAGGCGTAATGCGGTCCGATGACGGGCAATGTCTCCGGCTTCGTGTTATCGATCAGCACGTTGCCGTGGGCATCGGTGGCCTGAAGGACGCATACGGGATCGAGCTGGCGGTTGCCGGGCGGGAGCGAGAGGACGGTGCGCGCACCCGCCATCGAGCCCTCGTTCGCGAAGACGCTGTAGGCGTACGTGAGGTCGAGCAGCGTCACATCGGTCCCGCCGAGGGTAACCGCCGGCCCCACGTGGCCGTCAAGGGTAGTGATCCCCATGGCTTTCGCCGTACGCACCATCTTGTCCACGCCGATCCAGAGGATCGTCTTGAACGCGGGGATGTTTAGCGAGTTTCCCAGCGCCTTCTTGACCGGCAGCACCCCATACGTTTGACCTCTGCCCGGGTTGCGCGGGGTGAAGACGGTGCCGTCTTCCTCCTGGTAGTTGATCGGGGTGTCGATTACGGGCCAGTCCGGGCCCCACCCCTCCATGAAGGCCGTGACATAAGTGAAAGGCTTGAGCGTGGAGCCCGGCGCGTTGAGCGCGAGGGCGTTGTTCACCTGCCCCTGGATGTCCTCGCGGAAGTAATCGCGACTGCCGACCATCGCCAGTATCTGGCCCGTCGCCGGCTCGATGATCACGACGGCGCCGTTGTGCGCGCCCGTCGACGCCTCGTGTCTTTGCAGGTGCTCCTCCAACTTGGCGTTGGCGCGCGCGTTGAGGAACACGTCGAGTGTCGTCCAGACCTCGAGGCCGCCGTGGTAGAGGGCGTCCTCGCCGAGCGTCGATTTTATATAGTCGCCCACGTACATCACGAAGTGGGGCGCCAGGAACGGCGGCGGCGAGGGCTTCAACTGCACCTCGTCCACCTTTGCCAGGTACAATTCGTCGAAAGAGATGAAGCCGTGCTCGTACATCAGGTCGAGCACCTGGTGTTGCCGCATCTCCGCCACGTCGAAATGGGTAAGCGGGTCGTAGCGGGCAGGCGACTGGGGAAGGCCGGCGAGGAACGCCGCCTGCGTCAGAGTGAGGTCCTTTGCCGGAACGCTGAAGTAGTGGCGGGCGGCCGCCTCCACGCCGATGTACGTGCCCCCGTACGGCGCCTCGTTGAGGTACCACTCGAGGATCTGGTCCTTGTCGTAGCGGCGGGTCAGCTCGAACGCTATCGTCATCTCCCGCAGCTTCCGGCCGACCGTCCGCTCTGCGCGCTCCTCAGGGGCGAAGTAGAGCATCTTGGCGAGCTGCTGGGTGATCGAACTGCCGCCGCTTCCCTGGAAGAACTCCTCGCCGGGGCGGAAGTTCTCGAAAGCGGCGCGCAGCAGTCCTTCGAAGTTTATCCCCGGGTTCGAGTAGAAGGTCGGGTCTTCGGTGGCGAGCGTCGCCTTGATCATCCACGGCGACACGCCTTCAAGGTCGACCCACTCCTGGTACCCCCGTTCCTCATCCAGGAACTGGTACAGAAGTATGCCGTTGCGGTCGTATATCTTTGCGCCGCCGCCGTGGGAAGCGATTACGTCGTCCGGCGCCGTCAAGCCGCTGGTGACGCCGGCGTAGTAGCTGAGGGCAACGAACAAGAAGAGGACGATAACGAACCCGACGGGCAGGGAGACGGCGGCCAGCAAGAGCAAAGGCCAGGGAAGAGAATCGCCGTTGGTGCGATGACGCCGCCAGCGCCGGTAGTGCGTTCGCAATCGATATCCTCGAATTCCCTGCGGCTTCGGACTGCTCAGAGCGCTTGCGTTCATCGAGAGCGTAAGGCGGGAGGCGTTACAACTGCAGAAGGTCTTCACGCCTTCCATTTCAAGAGCGTTCGACAAATCCGCCGCTGCCGTGTCCCCCGCTCCGGATGTGCGTGGCGAGAGGCCGGTTGCGATATTTGCGTCATGCTTTTTCAGACGGTGTTTATGGCTTCGACAGGGTCCGCTGCTATTCTTACGACGAAGACGATGCCTCGCATTGAGTTGTCCTGAGGCTAGGGCGTAGCTTGCGGTTCGGGGACCCCGCAAGCTGCGCCACGGCCTTGGAGGGGCCGGAAGCAGTTAGGAACAGGAAAGAAATGGAGAAAGAAGTGAGCCGCACATGGCGGCTCGCTTCTTTCTCGTCCGCCCCCTCATGCCGCCGTCGCCAGGGTGCTGGCATCGAACATGTAGCCGATGCCGTGGAATGTCCTTATTAAGGCCGGCTTGGCGTGGTCGGCCTCCAGCTTCCGCCGTAGCCGCGATATCCATACCCGCAGATACTGGAGATCGTTCCGGTACTCCGGGCCCCATACCTTGCTCAGCAGCTCCGCATTGAGCATGACGCGGCCGGCGTTGGTGGCCAGCACCTGCAACAGCAGCCACTCCGTCCGCGTCAGCGTGATGATCCGCCCTTGCTTGCGCACGAGCCTGCGGTCGAGGTCTATCTCCACGTCGGCCACCTGAAGGACGTCCTGCGAGCGGTTGGCGCCCAAACTGCGCCTGAGTACCGCCCTGACGCGGGCGCTCACCTCCTCCGGGTTGAAGGGCTTGGGAATGTAATCGTCTGCTCCCAGGTCGAGCCCGCTTACCTTGTCTGCGTCCGTGTTCTTCGCGCTGAGGAATATGATCGGCACGCTGGAGCGCTCCCTCAGCTTGCGCATCACCTCCAGCCCCGTCATGTCCGGCATGACAATATCGAGCAGCACGAGGTCGGGCTTCTGCTCTTCGACTGCGCGGAGCGCGGCCTGCCCGTTGGGGGCCGTCACTACCCGAAACCCCTGCGGCGTCAACTCCAGCTTCAACAGCCTCAGTATGCCAACCTCGTCATCAACGGCCAGGACGAGCGGTTGCGAGCTCATCTCATCCTCCTCCACCTGCTTTCTCGAACCAAAGACAAAGTAATACTAGCGGCGGCCGGTGCAGCGCCCGTGAAGACATAATGAGGGTTTGTGAAGAAAACGTGACAGATACCGGAAAGCCCGTTGCAGATGCGTTCAACAGCCCGGTCCCGTAGGCAAGGGACGGGCGCGGGTGTAAGATGAGAGGCGGCAAGCGCAAGGGAAGGCGTCGGTGCAATGTGACGAACCGTTCGTCTATTGAGTTTCTCGACGTGGCCGCGCACGACCTTCGCACCTGGGTGACGATCATCTACGGCGGCGTCAACCTCCTCAAGAGCCGCTTTCAGGAGATGGACGAGGAGAACCGGCTCCTCCTCATCGGTGACATTGAGGGGGCCTCCGAGAAGTTGCGGCAGGCCGTCGAGGGGATGCTCCTGCTTGCCCGCCTGGAGGCCGGCCGCGCACCGGCCGCTGCCCCGTTGCATCTCCACGACGTCGTGTCCCAGGTCGCCGCCGCTTTCTCCGGGTTGAGGCCCTCGCGTCGCCTGCATACTGAAATAGAGGAGACCGGTCCCGTCGTTGCCGTCCGCGCCCATGTCGAGTATGTCCTGCGCACTCTCCTCGTCGACATGGACCAGGTGGCCGCCACCGAAGCCGTCATCGATGTTCGCGCCGGGGGCCGCTCTGCTCGCGAGGCGACGATATCCGTGCTGGCACCGGCGGAGCAGAAGCCGCAGGCGGAGTTCCTCGCGCTTGAGTACGGCGGAGGCGGAGAAGGATCGCACGGCAGACACCTGGCGCCGCTGGTTGTGCGGCGGCTGCTCGAGGACCAATCGGGGAGCATGACGGCAAGGCTGACGCCGGAAGACGCCATCGAAGTGTCCTTCACTGTTCCTTTGGCAGGCTAACTCCGGCGCAGGCGTCGGCTTCTTCACCAAATCTTCACAAAGCTCGTTCTTTATTCACAAAGACATCACAAAGTGCGTATAACATCTTGCTGGTCGTCTTGCCTGTGGACAACGAAGAAGAAAGACACCTTCCAGCGCCGGCTGGCACAAGGGAGGGGACCACCAGGAGAAGACGTGCTAAAGGGGACGGTGGCTTTCCCCGGGCACCCGAATTTGACGGGCCTTCCCGCTCAGTTACAATAGACTACGGACGTTAGAGGCGGGGGTACTGTATATGGCGGCGGAAGCGGCGAGGGCCGGGTCTCTTCACACTCCACTTGCGGCCCTGATCGACACGGCGCACGTGCTCGGATCACTCGCCGGTCCGCAAGAGCGGATCGAGCGCGTACTCGGGCTGCTCGGCGCGCTCGTGCCCAACGACGGCTGCGCGCTGATCGAACAGGGAGATGGCGAGCAGCGTTCGTTCACCTTCTTCCCGCGGGAGCTTCGGGACGTTCCCCGAATCAAGGAAACCCTCACCGACTGCCTGAAGAAGCTGTCAAGAGACGCAGTGTCTACCATCACGTACGAATCACGTCCCGATATCGCCGGAGTCGTGCCGTGGCGATCATATGCCGGCGTCCCCGTGATCGGCGTGGAGCGAACGCTTGGGCTGCTCTTCGTCGTCCGTGACGAGCCCAACGCTTTCAGCGAGAGCGACTTTCAGCTTCTCGCCCTCGTGGCTTCGCAAGTGGGCGCCTATCTGGGCGCGCTCCATATCCGTAAGCGGGAGCAGGCGCTGGCCGAGCAGATGCGCTTTCAGGCCCGCATGCTGGACTCCATCAATCAGGCGGTCTTCGCGACGAACCCGGACCGCAACATCGTTTATTGGAATCACGCGGCGGAGGAGCTGTTTGGCTGGAAAGCGGGAGATGCTATCGGCCGGCCTCTCAACGAAGTAGTCCCGCCTTCTCCCGACGGCGGCGCAGAGATCCGTGAGCGCGTGATGGCGGGAGAAACGTGGTCGGGGCAGCTCCGCTACCGCCGCCGCGACGGCTCTCTTTTCCCCGCCTTTGTGGTCGCCTGGCCGATGTACGACGGCGAGGGCGCCTATTCGGGCGCTGTCGCTGTCATCGCCGACATCACGGAGATGAGGCGTATGCAGGAAGAACTGGAGCACGCGAAGGCGTACGTCGACCGTCTCTTCGATTCCAGACTCATCGGCATCCTCGAGGCCAATCCCGAGCGGATAACCGCCGCCAACGACGCCTTCCTCGATATCGTCGGCTACACGCGCCAGGACCTGGAGGAATGCGGCATCGACTGGCGGGCGATAACGCCGCCGGAGTTCGCCTACCTCGACGAGGCCGCTCTTGACCAGTTGCGCGTATATGGTGAAACGACCCCGTTTGAGAAAGAGTACATCCGCAAAGACGGCACGCGCGTACCCATACTCATCGGCGGCGCTCTCATCCACGAGGAGCCGATGGAGTGGGTGTGCTTCGTGCTTGACCTGACGCAGCAGAAGAAGGCGCAGGAACAGCTCGACAGGATGCGCAGTGAGTTCATCGGCACCATAAGCCACGAACTGAAAACGCCGCTCACCGCCATCAAAGGCTCCGTCGCCATCGGTCTGTCCGAGCGGACGCCGCCGAGCCCGGAGGAGGCGCGAGAACTATTCATTGTCATCGATGAGCAGTCCGAGCGGCTGCGCGAGCTCATCGTCAACCTCCTTGACATGACGCGGATCGAAGCGAACGCTCTGCCGGTGCGCCCGGAGAAAGACGACCTCGAAAGCATAATCGAAGACGCCCGCACGACATTCGTCCGCGGCAGCCCCCGGCATCGCGTGAACGTGCAGATAGATGGCTCGCTCCCGCCGGTGAAGGCCGATCGGCGGAGGATCGTGCAGGTGCTGACCAATCTGTTGCGCAACGCCGCCGACGCCTCGCCGGAACCGGCAACGATAACGGTCTCGGCCGAGTCCGACGGGGACTGCGTCACAGTGCGCGTTCAGGACCGGGGAAGGGGGATACCGGCCGATAAGCTGCCGATCGTCTTCGAGAAATTCGTCCAGATTCACCCCACGGGCAGGAGGGGCACCGGCCTCGGCCTTCCCATATCGAAGGGTATCGTGGAGGCGCATGGCGGCAGGATATGGGCGGATAGCCCGGGAGAGGGGAGAGGCGCGACCTTCAGCTTTACTCTTCCCATCTACCAGGAGTGAATGCTTCCATGAAAGAACCCTCTGTGAATGTGAAGCGCAGGAAACCGCAAGTTGGCCGGAGCGCGGCAAAGGCCCGGCCCGCCGTCCATCGTGATGAACGCGTCGACCCGCTGATCGCGCAATACGCCGCCGCCTTCGAGAGCTTGAGGATCGGCGTGGCCATCTACCAGCTCGAGGACTTCGACGATCCCGAAAGCCTCACGCTCGTCGCCCTGAACGGCGCGGGAGCGGAGACGCTGAAGGTGGAACCGAGGGAGGCGCTCGGCAAGCGGATCAGCGAAACGCCGCTGGGCATCATCGGCAGCGAACGCCTCGATATCTATGCGAACGTGGTGCGGGAACAGAAGGCGGCTGAGATCGGCGACGTCTACTACTTCGATGAGAAGGTGGCCCAGGGCGTCTTCAACCTGAACGCCCTCCCCTTGCCGGACAACTGCGTCGGCATCCTCTTCACCGATGTCACGGAGCAGTGGTCGGCTGAGGCAAAGCGCGACGAAGTGCTGGAGCAGCTCGAAAAAGAACGCGCTTACGTAGGGCAGCTTGCCGCTGCCCTGAAGAGCGAGCGGGACATTCTCAATGTCATCATGGAGAACACGGCCGCCCACCTCGCCTACCTCGACGCGGATTTCAATTTCGTCAGGGTAAACTCGACCTACGCCAGCGGCTCACGCTACTCGGTGGAGGAGCTTATAGGCAAGAACCACTTCGACCTCTTCCCGAACGCCGAGAATGAGGAGATATTCAGGCGCGTCCGTGACACCGGCGAACCCGTCCAGTTCATCGCCAAGCCGTTTGTCTTCGAGGACCAGCCCGAGCGCGGCGTCACCTACTGGGACTGGACGCTGGCGCCGGTAAAGGACTCTTCGGGGAAGGTCGTGGGGCTCGTCCTGTCGCTTGTCGACGTGACGGAGCGAATACGGCGCGAGCAGGAAATGGACAGAGCTTTCGTGGAGCTGCAGCGGCGGCAGGCTGAGGTCGCCGCGCTGCTGGAGGCGTCTCGCGCCGTCCTGCGGTACAGCACCTTCGAGGAAGCCGCCGGCGCTATCTTCGAGCAGTGCAGGCAATTGATCGGCGCCACCGCCGGCTACATTGCCCTGGTAACGCCTGACGGCAAAGAAAACGAGATCTCTTACCTCGAGCCCGGCGGCCTTGCCTGCACCGTCGACCCCGACGCCCCAATGCCCATTCGCGGCATGCGCGAAGAAGCCCTGAAGCGAGCCGAAGCCTACTACGAGAACGACTTTTCCGCAACTCCCTTCGCTCCCTTGCTCCCCGAAGGGCACGCCTCGCTCGAGAACGTGCTCTTCGCGCCTCTTGTCATCGAAGGAAAGCCGGTAGGCCTTCTGGGCCTCGCCAACAAGGAAGGCGGCTTCACGGACGACGACGCGCGGATGGCAAGCGCGTTCGGTGAACTCGCGGCCATCGCCCTTCAGAACAGCCGCTCGCTCCATGCACTTGCCCTCAGCGAAGAGCGTCACCGCCTCCTGACAGAGCACGCCCGCGACGCCATCTACCGCCTTCGCCTCGGGGACACACCCGCCTACGAATACATGAGCCCGGGCATTACGGGGATAACGGGCTACACTCCCGACGAGTACTACACGAACCCCAACCTGGATTTCGAGATAGTCTACCCGGAGGACAGGGCTGTCCTGGAAGCGCTGCGCAGCTCGCCCGGCTCCTTCGGAGGCCCGACCATCCTCCGCTTCAATCGCAAGGACGGGGTCCTGGTGTGGACGGAGCACCACAACACGGGCGTCTTCGACGAGACCGGGCAACTGATCGCGTTGGAGGGGATAGCCCGCGACATAACGGAGCGTATCCGCTCGATGGAAGACCTGGAGCGGATGCGCAACGAGTTCCTGGCGATGGTCACCCACGAGCTAAAGACACCGCTCGCCGCCATCAAGGGCTCGGCCGCGACGGCGCTGAGCAGCCGCATCAGCCTTGACCCCAGTGAAGTGCAGGACCTCTTCCAGATCATCAATGAGCAGGCCGATCGGCTGCGCGACCTCGCCGATAACTTGCTCGACATGACGCGGATCGAGGCGGGCTCGCTGAGCATAAACCCCGAACCCACCGATCTGCGCACGGTTCTGAATGAGGCGAGGACGATCTTCGTCCGCAGCGGCAGGTCGCAGGACATCAGCATCGACGTGCCTCCTGCGCTGCCGCTGGTGCGCGCCGATAGGCGGCGCATCGTCCAGGTGCTCACGAACATCCTGAATAACGCCGCCAAGTTCTCGCCCCTCACGTCGACGATAACGATGCGCGTCGAGCGCGACAGCGATCATGTCACGATCCACATTACCGATCAGGGACGCGGCATTCCCGAAGAGAAGCTTTCGCAACTCTTCAAGAAGTTCTCTCAACTGCACGAGACTTCGGCGACCCACTCGGGGACGGGGTTAGGCCTGGCAATCTGCAAGGGCATCGTCGAAGCGCACGGCGGCCGCATATGGGCGGATAGCCCTGGCGAGGGAAAGGGGGCCACCTTCAGCTTCACCCTGCCCATAACAATCGAGGCGGAGGCCGCTCCCGCCGCCGCCCGCGGCACTGCCGTCCGCCGCGGCGACCGCACGCGCATACTCGCCGTCGACGACGAGCTCCAGGTGCTGCGCTATCTCCAGCACGCCCTCGAGGGGGCAGGCTATCAGCCGCTGGTGACCGGCGACTCCTCGCAGGTGGTCAAACTCGTGGAAATGGAAGAGCCCGACCTCGTCCTGCTGGACCTTAGGCTCCCCGGGTTGAGCGGGTTTGACCTGCTGCAACGCATCCGCGAGTTCTCCGCCGTGCCCGTAATTTTCCTTACGGCAAGCGATAGCGACGAAGACACCGTGGCGGCGTTGAAGATGGGCGCCGATGACTACGTCACCAAGCCGTTCTCCCCCTCCGAGTTGCTGGCGCGGATCGAGGCCGCCCTACGCCGGCGGGCCATCTCGGAAGCAGTGGAGACGCGGGGACCGTTCGTGCTCAACGACCTCGAGGTCAACTTCGCAGAGCGCCGGGTCCGTCTCAAGGGGAAAGACATCTCCCTCTCCGCGACCGAGTACAAGCTCCTCTACGAGCTGGCCACCCACGCCGGTCAGATCCTGACCTACGACCAGATCCTGCAGCGGGTCTGGGGCGCCGAGTACAGCGGCGAGACCGAGCTTGTGCGGTCGTTCGTGCGGAACCTGCGCCACAAGCTGGGGGACGACGCCAAGAACCCGCGCTACATCCTCACGGAACGCCAGATCGGCTACCGCATGGCGAAGAACTAAGCCGGTTGAGCGGCGCGCGAGGGGGTCCGTCCGGCGAATGGACGGGCCCTTTCTTTCACTTTTTCCGCTCGGAAGCGCCAGGAGGACAGACATCGTTCACATTTCCTTCACGTGCTTTGTCCCCGCCTTCATATTCAAAACACGCGTCATCTCTATCATTACGGATGACTTGTCTGAGGTTCGGCCTCAGCCTTTCCAGTTGAATAGCAGAATGAGCTCTTGCAAAGAGGG
Source organism: Dehalococcoidia bacterium (assembly GCA_030018455.1). Lineage (NCBI taxonomy): Bacteria > Bacillati > Chloroflexota > Dehalococcoidia > Dehalococcoidia bacterium. The sequence continues at coordinate 92,465 of JASEFU010000006.1, read as the reverse complement.
CCACCCGTAGGGAAGACGTGGGGAACTCGAAGGCCGGGCGTCAAGCTCGAGGCCGCTGCCGGTTCCAGTATCTCCAGCAGGGTTTCCGCTCTGAGCAGGGCAGGGACAGGGATGACGTGGGGCGGCAGCAGGGAAAGCTGCCTGACAAGGGCAATCAGAGCGGTGTTTGAAAACGAAGTGTTGTGTGAAAGGAGCAACGTTGATGATGTGGTTGAAGGCGTGCCCACGTTGCCGGGGCGATCTCTTCCTCGATTCGGATGCCTACGGACGGTTTGTAAGTTGCATTCAGTGTGGAAACGTTCTGGATAAGGCCCAGGAGCGCGCCTTGTTCAGGGTGACGGCGCAGTTGCCGCGCCGCAAGCGCGCCGCCGTCAGCGTTTTGGAGCCGGTGGAGAGCAGGAGCGCCGCTGCTTAGGCCCTTCAAGAAGGGCGAGCATGGCAAGACCTAATATGAGAGCTGCGCTGGCGCTGAAACCGGGACCGACGGCATCGCCGCGGGACGTATCGTCGCTGTTGGCGAGAGCGACCGACGACGACCTTCTCTACGTCGCCATCGCGCTTGCCAAACAGAAAGCCGTGACCACGGACGAGTTTCTTGCCGCTGTCGGCCTCAACTTCGAGCTCCTCAAGAAGCGAAGCCAGGCGGCGCGGAAGAGACGTCCGCTCCCGCGAATAGTGCCGTTTCCCGGTGGGCGCGGCCTATCGTCGGAAACACAGATTACGCCGCTGTTCCAGTTCGGCTTCTAGCAATGGTGCGACGACTGCCGGGCGGCGGCGCGGAAAGGACCGAAAAGTGGAGACACGTAGACCAGAGTTGATTAAGGGGAACGGCTACGAGAGCCGCGACGGCCCGATGATAGTTGTGAGCAACAGGGCCCCCATCGAATACTACCTTGACGGCGAGGGAAGCCTCCGGCGGCGCCTCACTGCCGGCGGGGTCAGCGCTGCCTTGACCTCAATTTCCAATTACATGCCTGTCACCTGGGTGGCCAGCGCCTCGAGTGCCGCCGACCGACTGGTCGCTGCCGACAACCGGCCCCTCGCGCTGGGCGAGAACGGCTCCCTGCGTCTCGTCGCGGCGCCCGCCGACGCATACGATCTCTTCTACAACAGCTTCTGTAACCCCCTTCTCTGGTTCGTCCAGCACTCTTTGTATCATTCTTTGCCGGGGCGAGAAGCGGTGCAGGAGACCCTGCGCGCGTGGGAACACGGTTACCTGCCGGTGAACCAGGCTATTGCCGAAGCCGTGGCGACGGAGTTGCAGGCATACGGCGGGCGCGGCTGGGTAATGCTGCACGACTACCATCTGTATGCGGCGCCGCTATTCATCCGCAATCTCTGCCCGGAAGCCGTGCTGCAGCATTTCGTGCACGTTCCCTGGCCCTGCCTCGACGCCTGGCAGCACGTTCCGCGCCCGATAGTCGATTCCATTGTCGAGGGCCTGCTGGCGAACGACAGCGTCGTCTTCCAGACCGAAGGCTCGGCGCAGGAGTTCCTGCTGACGTGCTGGGCGCTCTTCCCGCGGGCAAAGGTAGACTTCAACAACGGCTCCGTGGTCTATCGCGGCCACCACACCCGCGTCTGGGCCAACCCCATGTCGGTGGACGTGTTCGAGCTGCGAAGCCGCCTGTCGTCGCCGGAAGCGCGCCCCTACTTCGAACGTCTGGAGCGGGAGGCAGCGGAGCGCACCATCGTCAGGGTCGACCGGCTGGACCCGAGCAAGAACATCCTTGCCGGGCTGCAAGCGTTTGATCTGCTGCTCCGCAATCACCCCGAGTGGTCGGGACGGGTCACTTTCCTGTCGTTTCTCATTCCTTCCCGCACGAAGATCGCCGAATACAAGAAGTACGCCGAAAGGGTGTTCTCGACCGTGCGCGACATCAACGCTCGACACGGACGCGCGGATTGGACGCCGATCAAGGTGTTCTACGAGCATAACCGTTTGCAGTCACTGGTCGCGCTCACGCTCTACGACGTTTTGATAGTGAACTCTGTCGCCGACGGCATGAACCTCGTCTCGAAGGAGGGGCCCGTCCTCAACCGTCGCGATGGGTCCATGCTCCTTTCCGTGACCGCCGGTTCCTACCAGGAGCTGCGGGACGGCGCCCTGGCCGTCTCGCCGGATAACGTCGCCGGGACGGCCGATGCCCTGCACCGGGCGCTGACCATGTCGCCGGAAGAGCGGCACGAGCGTGCCACCCTTCTCCGGCGCGCCGTTCTCCGTCACGACTTCAGCCGGTGGTTGCAGTTACAGATGGAAGACCTGACGGCCATAGAGAGCACAAAGCCCGCCCCAGCAGCCGCTTAGGAGATGAGCAGGAGGCTACGGGAGGAGGAAGATGAGAGCGGCTCTCGATTCACGGTTGACAAGATGTCCACGTTGCGGCGGCAACCTGGGACTGGAATATGACCCGCCCGGCAGGTGGGACGTTGTTTGCCTGCAATGCGGTTTCCGCCGGCCGAGGGTAGCGCGGCGCGGCGCCATGAGGTCCAGGCCGGTCTTCAAGCAGCCACGCGGCAAAGCCGCTTAGGGCCAGGGGACCTGTAGGGACGTCGACGTCGACTGGTCGGGGCATTATTTTTGTCCCGTCCGGCTTGTTAAAATCTCCCTAACGAAACAGGAAAGCAGAAAGGAGGCCGACTTGGCGTACGAGGCGAAGAACTACGAACACCTCATAGGGATGCAGGGGTTCAGCGAAACACTTCTGCGAAACCACTTCTCGCTCTACCAGGCATACGTCACCAACACGAACAAACTGCTCGACCTGACCCGCCAGATGCTGGACGAAGGGAAGGCGGGGACGCCTGAATACTCGGAGCTGAAGCGCCGCATGGGCTTCGAGTGGAACGGCATGCGCCTCCACGAGTACTACTTCGAGAACCTCGGCGGCAAAGGCGACCTGTCGCAGAGGCCGAAGTTCCGCGACAAAGTGGCCGCCGAGTTCGGCAGCTACGAGGCGTGGGAAAAGGACTTCAAAGGCGTGGGAGCCATGCGCGGTATCGGCTGGGCCCTCCTCTGCCTCGACCCACAATCCGGCCGTCTCATCAACGAGTGGATCAATGAGCACCAGAATAATCACCTCGCCGGCTGCAACGTCGTCCTGATTATGGACGTCTTCGAGCACGCCTACATGATTGACTACGGTCTCAAGCGGCCCGACTACATCGAGGCCTTCTTTGCCAACATCAACGGCGACGTCGTGGAAAAACGGCTGGGATAAAAAGAGTATCGCGGGAGGGGTGGGATGAAGGAGTTCCATTGCAGCGACATGGGGCTACAGTGCGAGTGGACCGCGCAGGGGGAGACGGAGTCGGAGATCGTCGAGAAGGCGTTGCAGCACGGCAAAGAGGCCCATGACATCGAGCCGACTCCCGATATCGCCGAAGCGGTCCGTCAGAAGATCCGCAGCGAGGGCCAGGAACCGTAAGGGGTCTCAAAACATGCAGGGAGGCGGATGATGGCTCACACACTCGTCCATTTCGAGATTCCGGCCAATAACCCCGAGAAACTGGTCGATTTCCACGGCGCCCTGCTTGGGTGGAAGTTCGAAAAGATGGCCGGTATGGACTACTGGTCGGTCATGACAGTGGAAGAAGGGGAGCAGGGCGTAAATGGCGGCATGATGCGACGGACGAACCCGCAACAAACGCCGATGAACTACTACGAGGTGGAGTCCATTGATGACTTCTCGTCGAAGGTGGCGTCGATGGGGGGCGCCGTCGTCATGCCCAAGCAGGCTGTTCCCCAGATGGGCTGGTTCGGCGTCTACCTCGACCCCGACGGCAATTCGTTCGGACTCTGGCAGACAGACCCCAGCGCTGCTTAACACATAGGTGCCCTGGGGCATCTTAGACAGACCCGTTGCGGAGAGCAGGGAGGTGCTTGATGGGTACTTTCGTGATGCTTACTTGGCTTTCACCAGAGGCTCTTTCCAACCCTGCGAGCTTCACGGAGCTCAACGCGAAGGTGGAAGAGCACGTCCGTCAGAATCTTCCGGAAGTGAAGTGGGTGGCGAACTACGCGATAATGGGCGCCTGCGACTACCTGGATATCTTCGAAGCGCCGGACGTCGAGACCGCCCAGAAGCTATCAGTGCTGATCCGTTCCTTCGGGCACGCCACAACGCAAACCTGGGTGGCCAACCCCTGGGACCGCTTTGTGCAGATGACGCAGGAGCTGCGCTAGCGCGCGCCGCCGGCGAGGGGCGTATCGACGAAGATGAGGTCGCTGCCCGTGCGCGCATCGACGGAGAGGGCGCCGTCGCCGGTTACCTTGGCGGCGTCTCCCGTCGTGAGCCGGCTGCCGTTCACCGTCGCCGCCCCCTCGATGAGGTAGAAGTAGCCGCCGCGACCGCGCTCGAATGAGTAGTCGAAGCCATTGCCCGGCTCCAGGCGGCAGACCCAGACGGCGACGTCCTGGTGCACCAGAACGCCCTCGCCCTCGGCCTGCTCCGGCCTGACTATGCGCAGAAGCCGGTTCAGCCGGTCCTCAAGCGTGTACTGCTTCTGCTCCACCGAAGGCGCCAGGCCCGCGCGCGAGGGCATTATCCACATCTGGATGAACTGCATCGGTTCCGTCTGGGAATGGTTCCTCTCGGAGTGCCAGGCCCCCGCGCCGAGGGTCATGCGCTGCACGCCGCCCGCTTCCAGTACGCCGTCGTTGCCGAGGCTGTCGGCGTGCTCGAAGGTGCCCGCCACAACGTACGTGATCCCTTCGATGTCACGGTGGGGGTGCATCGGCCAGACGGCGCCGGGCACGAGCGTGTCATGGTTGAAGACGCGCAGCAGCCCGATGCCCATGTTGTCGGGGTCGTAGTACTTGTCGAAGCTGAAGTGCCAGCGGGCCTGGAACCAGCCGCCCTCCGCGGCGAAGATATCGGCGTTCCTGCGGATCACCAGGGGCGCCGGTCCGGCTTTTCCGATGGGATCTGCCCCTCTCATCCCTGACCCTCCTGCCCCACCTCCAGGCGCTCGCGTTCGTCGCCGTCACCAGGGGATCACTGGAAAATTCCGGGGTCCAGACGCGGTAGGACTTGCACGCGATAGTTAGGCTGCGCGACGCTCCGTCCGCCTTCGGGAGCGCTTTCTCTCTCGCCGCACCGCTTTCGCCTTGGCGGCCCTTCGCACAGCCGAACGGGAGACGAAATAACGCTTCTTTCTCGCATCTCTCAGCACCCCCTGGCGCTGGACCGCCTGACGAAAGCGCATGAGGAGATGCTCCTGGGATTCCCCTTCTCTTAGCTCTACTATCAAGTCTCTCCTTTACCACTCACTACCCTGAAAGCCAGGCTCTTCCTCCTGCTACCCTGGTTGGCAAACAGTGAGATGTCCGCCGGCCGCGGCACGGGAGGAAGAACCTAAGTTCAGTCTACCATCGATGAGCGGAGATGGAAAGGGCCGTCAACCGCGACAGAGGTCGCGCCGCTCGCAGTAATCGCACGATGAGCCTTCAGCGGGGGTCAGGACGTCTGTTCCGAGGGCAACGACGAACGCGATCGACTTGAACGGGCGCAGGATATCGGACGGAAGAACTTCGACTCCTATCTCCGCCGCCGGCACCAGCCCGGCGATGACGCGCTGCCCCGACATCGGCCAGTGGCTCGTTCCCGGATTGAGCGGGATGCTTGCTTTTACTCCGCGCTCCCTGGCGAGCCCCTCTATCAGCTCGTAGCCGACGGCGCCCACCTGCGTCACCGCAATCGACCCGATGACGTCGAGGGCGAAGCTTGCGGGAAAATCGTTTGCCCTCCCGTACTCGGCCACCCGCTCCTCCAGGCGCGGCCCGATTGTGAAGATCATGGGAACGACCTCGGGCGCGCTGCCGAAGAGCGAGGCGACCACGGCGCTCTCCAGCGCGGCGCCGCCGTCAACGATGAGCCGCGACTCCTCGACGCCGACGACAGGATGCACGGCGTAGGCGATAGCGGGCGAGATTAGCTCTTCCGCTTCCCGCATCGCCTCGTCCACGATGCGCTGCCACGCGCCCGCGCCCAGCCGCTCCAGCGCCGGCCCGGCGTCGAGCTTCATCGGGAAGTCTGTAAGCACAGGCATTTGCCCTTACCTCTCCTGCAATTCTAGAATGGAGCGGCGACGGACAGCAACGACGGAACCTAGGAAGCGGTAGGGCATGAGGACCACGCATCGGATTGAGCCCCGCAGCAAGAAACGCCCCGATTTCGACAACCTGAGACGCGCGCTCCTGCGTCAGGGCCCGCCAGGGCCGATACCGTTCATCGAGCTCTTCGCCGACCCAGGGGTCATCCAGGCCGTACTCGGCGAGAAGATGAGCTGGAACGCCCTCTATATCGCCAGAGGCGAGTCGCGGCCGGGCGAAGAGGCCCGCGAGCAGGAGGCGATGAGAGCGGTCGACCTCGTTGTCCGCTTCTGTGAGGAGGTCGGCTTCGACTTCGCCTTCACATGGACGGGGCTGAGCTTCCCCCGCGCAAACTTCCGCGTCGGCGACGATACCGCCGAAATCGAGAACTGGCTGGGCGGGAAGCGGTTCTGGCAGGACGAAAGCAAGGGTCCCATCCAGAACTGGGACGACTTCGAAGCGTACCCCTGGCCAAAGATCGACCAGATAGACTACCGCGCCATCGAGCACCTGAACGGGCGCATGCCGGAGGGGATGAAGATAAGCGTCAACCTCGGCGGCATATTCGAGAACAGCTCCTGGCTCATGGGCCTCGAATCGTTCTCCTACGCCCTCGCCGACCAGCCCGACCTCGTCGCCGCCATCTGCGAGCGCGTGGGCGAGGCGACCATCGCCGCCGCCGCTCACGCCGTCACCTACGATGACGTCGGCATGGTGTTCCTCGGCGACGACCTCGGGTTCGCCACCTCAACGCTTGTCTCGCCCGCCACGCTGCGCAAGTACATCTTCCCCCAGCACCGCCGCCTCGTCGAGACGGTGCACGCCGCCGGCAAACTCATCCTTCTTCACTGCTGCGGCAACCTCGAAACGGTGATGGACGACCTTATCGACATCGGCTTCGATGGAAAGCACTCGTTCGAGGACAAAATCATGCCCGTCGAGGAGGCGTACCGCCGCTACGGCGACCGCATCGCCATCCTCGGCGGAGTGGACATGGACCTGCTGGGCAGGGGCAGCGAAGAGCAGGTGCGGCGGCGCACCCGCCAGATTCTCGAGGTGTGCGCGGCAAAGGGCACGGGCTACTGCCTAGGAACGGGCAACTCGGCTGCCAACTACATCCCGATTCAGAATTACCTGGCGCTCCTCGATGAGGGACGGCGCTGGAACGAGGAGCATTTCGGGGCGTAACGGACGCAAGACGAATACGGGCAGGAGAACGCGATGACGCAGACCGTGAAATCGATAACGCAGGAACCCAAGCACGCCGCGACGATTAAGCGCTGGGAGGCCTTCTGGGCGCTAGAAGACGTGGGGCGCCCGCTCTGGATGATTCCCACCTCACCCGTGCTCACCGTCACCCTCACGGGAGGGGTGCCGCTGCCGAAGCTGTTCCAGGACCGCGATACCCAGCTACAAGCGCAGCTTGCCGTGCTCGGCTGGCGCGAACAACTCGATATCGACGACGATTTCGTCCCCCACATCCAGGCGCAGGGCGGAGTCACCGTCTTCGCCTCCGCTTTCGGCTGCGAGGTCGAGTTCTTCGAGCACACGCTTCCCTGGGCCCACCCCGTCATCAAGGCCGACGACCCGCCGGAGAAAGTCTACGAGCTCGAGCCGCCGGACGTGACGAGCGGACAGCTGGGCCAGATGCTCGAGTTCACCGATTACTTCATCGCTCAGACGCAAGGGCGCTACCCGCTCGCCCTCACCGACCTCCAGGGCCCGCTCGACACCGCTTACCTGGTTTGGGAGCCGAGCGCCTTCATGCTCGCCATGTACACCAACCCGAAAGAGGTCCACCACCTGATGCGGATGGTGACCGACCTCATAATCCGCTTCGTCCGCGAACAGCGCTCCCGCTGCCCCGAGTACCTGCCCTGCCACTACCCGCCGCTCTGGCTGCCCGATGGGCACGGCATTGCAATCAGCGACGATGGCCTCGCCGTTATCTCCGCCAAGCTGTACGAGGAGTTCTGCCTCCCCTACGTCAACGAGCTCTCCGATGAGTTCGGCGGGATGATGATCCACTCCTGCGGCAACTTTGTGCACCAGTTCGGCAACCTGGAGAAGGTGCACAACCTGCGGGGCATCAACTTCGGCGCCTCGGAGACGCCGTTCGAGGCGGTGTGGGAGCGTTTTCAGGGCAAGACAGCGATAATCACCCATCTGGGCCTGAACAACAACCCTCATTTTGAATCAAACCGCGAATATCTGCAGCACGTCCTCAGCCGCAAGACGCACAACCGCGGGCTCTGCGTTCTTGTCGTTCCCGGGGAGATGGACGCGAAGATGAACGAGCCGGGCTCAATCGAGCGGTTTGTGCAGCGAGTGAAGGAGACGTTGGCGGAGTACCCCTAGGCGCCTGGCCGGCGAGGGGCAGACTCAGCGGCAGCCTGCGTCCATGAACGCCTCGTAGATGAGACGGTGTCTTTCAGGGGACATCTCGATGTCACGGGGCTGCGGGTACTGGCGGGCCATGAAGCCGCCTCCGAAACGGCCGAACTGCTCCACCATCTTACGCACTTCCGCCCGTATCTCCTCCTCGGTGACCTCCTCCGAAGGCGACCACTGGATGTCCACAGTGTTCCAGAAGCATATCTTGCCCCCGAACTCGCTTGCCAGCTTCTCGATCCCCATCAGGCGCGGCTGATCGAGCTGGAGGACATCGGCGCCGATCTCGATCAGGTCGGGGATGATGTCCCAGATGAAGCCGCAGCTATGGAGAATGTAGTGCATTCCTGCGTTGTGGCACGCCTCAATGATGCGAGCGTAGCGGGGCTTGAACATGTCGCGCCAGAGAGCGGGCCTTATCTGTAGCCCTGTCTGCAGCCCCCAGTCGTCCCAGGTCATGAAGCCGTGAACGCTTCCCGTCTTGCCGTACGTTCGCACAACGTCGACCGTCATATCCGTCAGACGGTCGAGCAGCCGCTCGAAGCGCTCGCGGTCGGCGTACATCCCCACCATCATGTCCTCGAAGCCCATAAGCGACCGCAGTTTCTCGTACGAGTTGATGGGGTCGGCGCCCACCACGTATTTACCGGCCGCATCGCCGGCCCGCGCGATAGCGGTCGCTGCCTCCAGTTGCCCGGGGCTGATGGCCTCGGGGAACTGGTAGGAATCGAGCGCGCTGAGATCGGCCAGCGGACAGACGTCCGCGTGTCCCCATAGCCGGCCCGAGCTGCGCCAGCCCACGCCCCAGCTATCGAAGACCATCTCGCCCTTCGGTACCCGGTACATGTTCAGCTCGCCGGTGGCGGAAACGACGACCGCCAGCTCGACGAAGTCCGATTGCAGCGGCTCGACGAAGCTGTAAGGTATGCGCGGCGGATTGTCGAACTCGATGGCGCGCCGTGCTATCTCGCGGCTTGTGAAGCCTTCAGGCGTCGGCACCGGCGCCAGGTAGGCCTTCAGCGCGTCGACCAGTTTCTCTGCGACCATGTGCTCATTTCCTCGCGAGGTGGCGACTAGCGGCCCGCCGCCATCTGCTTGGCGAAAGGATCGATGACGTCGCGCACTGCCTCTGCCACCAGGTTCGCGCCCAGTATCGTCAGGCTGAGGGCGAGGCCGGGGAAGATGGCCAGCCACGGTGCCTGCTGGAAGTAGTCGCGGGCGTTACCGCTCATGTCGGCGCCCCACGAAGGGTTGGGCGGTGGCACGCCCAGCCCGAGGAAGCTCAGGCTCGCCTCCGCCAGTATCATGCCGCCCAGCGTCAGGCTGGCGAGGATCAGGGCGAGAGGCAGCACCGACGGGAAGAGGTGGACAAAGAGGACGCGCGTGTTCGTCGCGCCGAGAGCGCGGGCGGCTTCGATGTACGGCTGCTCCTTCTCAGAAAAGACGATGGAGCGCACGATGCGCGACATGATGGGCGTCATCACTACGCCCATGATCAGGATCACGTTCTGAATCGATTGCCCGACGGCGGCGACGATGACCAGTAACAGGACGAGTAATGGAAAGGCGAGCACTACCTCCACCAGCCGCTGCAAGAGGTAGTCGATCCAGCCTCCGTAGTAGGCGGAGATAACGCCGAGAAGGCTGCCGCCGATAACGCCGATAGTGACGGCCGCGAATCCGATGCCGAGCGATATCCGCGCCCCGTGCACGACGCGCGACAGCACGTCGCGGCCCAGCCTATCGGTCCCGAAGGGATGATCGAGGCTCGGCCGCTCGAAAGAGGCGGCGTCCTGAGAGTAGGGATCGTGCGGGATGAGCAGCGGCCCCACTGCCGCCGTCAGTCCCAGGAACACAAGGATGCAGATGCCCATCACGCCCATGAAGTGACGCCGCACCCGCACCCCCAACCCCAGCCGTCGCGGCCGCAACGCTGCGGTGGGTTCAAGCGTCAGTTGTGCCTCACGCAACTCTGCCTCCCGTCAAACGCACTCTCGGATCGAGCGAAGCATACGTAAGATCGATGATGAGGAAAAGAACAACGAAGACAAGCGCCGTATACAGCGCCATCACCTGAATGACCGGGTAGTCGCGCATGCTGACGGAGTCGAGCAGCAGCCTGCCCAGGCCGTTGAGGTTGAACACCTGCTCGATTATGACGGTGCCGCCCATGAGCGTCGCCGCCTCGATGCCGAGGATCGTCACAATCGGCAGCATGACGTTCCCCAGCGCATGCCGGCGAAGCACGACCCCCTCGCTCAGCCCCTTCGCCCGCGCCGTGCGCATGAAGTCCTGCCCCAGCACGCCCAGGATAGAGCCGCGAACGATGCGGGCGAGGCCGCAAGCGGAGGCAAAGCCCAGCACAAGCGCCGGCGGGCCGTACTGCCGGAGATTGTCCACCGGGTTCTCGAAGAACGAGACGTGGCCGAAGGGCGGCGCATAGGAAAACAGCAGTGACGGTATCAGTATGACGAGGGTGGCGACCCAGAAAGTGGGGATCGACATGCCGAGAATGTTCACGCTTCGGAGGAGGTGATCGAGCAAGCGCCGGTGGTTAGCGGCCGCGAGCATCCCCATGCCCACGCCAAGGACCGCCGTCACGATTATCGTCATGATCAGGAGCTGTCCCGTTATCGGCAGCCGCGACATGATCTCGTCACCCACGGCGCGGTCCCTGAGGAAGGAACGCCCCAGGTCCCCTTGCGCCAGGTCCGCTATCCATTCCCCGTACTGGCCGAAGGGAGGCCGCAGCTCGAAGACCGGCTTGTCGAGCCCGTACTCGTGCTCCAGCTCTGCGATCTGCTCCTGCGTGGCGTTCGGCCCCAGCATGAGCTGGGCGATGTTGCCGGGCATGAGCCGTGTCAGCGCGAACACGGCGATGGACACGCCGAGCAGTATCGGCGGTAGAGCGGCGAGACGGCGGATTATGTACCCCAGCAACTCTCTTTCACTCCAATCGACAAATCAGTCTACTGCGAAGCGCGCGGCAGCCCTGGCCGCCGCCTTCACGTTTTCCGGCGGCGTTCCGAATGGGACGGCGTCGCCGCTGCCGAGAATGAAGCCGCGCCTGGCGTCGCCCATCCGCTCCAGCATGTCCTCCACGTACGCCTCCATCTGCTCGGGCGTGCCGCGGGCGAACAACGTCGGGTCAATGCCCCCCATCATCACGAAGCGCCTCCCCCATGTCTTGCGCGCGGCGACGATATCCAAATCGCCCGTCGGCAGGGGGGTGATGTCGGAAATGCCGTCCTGTCGAGCTTCCGCGAAGTCGTCGATGAAGGCGGTGAGCCGCCCGCACCAGTGGGTGAGGAGCTTCTTGCCTGCCTTGTGCAGGATATCGGCGTACTCATTGACGTAGCGGCGGTCGTATTGTCTGTACATGCGTCGCGAGGTGGTGGTGGAGGAGAGGTTCTCATGCGTAAAGCAGATCTCACCCGGCAACTCCGCCATCAGCTTCCAGGCCTCGATCTGCCGGCCGTGAAACGTCTCCAGCATCTCGTTCGTCTCATCAGGGTAGTCGGCGAGCATGTATATGACGCGCTCCAGCCCCATTTCGAAGTTGATCATCTGCTGCAGCGGGGATATCGGTCCCAGGATTGTCACCAGGCCCCTATCGCCGACATACTCTTCCTGCTCCCGGAAGTAGTCCAGCCACACCTCGAAGTCCGTGCGCTCGATCAGGTACTGATACGTCTTGACGTCTTCGACCGTCCGAATGCGGTTCTCTATAACCCAGGGTATGTATGGACTTTCAGGGGTGAAGCGCAGCCTCCAGGTCAGACTGCCCACAGGCGTGCGAACGGTGTGGAGTATGTCGCCGTTGTCGGCGCGGTACTCCTCCTCTATTCCTGAAGGCAGGTTGTGGACGCGGGCGCCGAGCCAGAGAGGGGTGTTGATACGCAGGACGGCGGCGCGGATGAGTATGTGTCCCGCCATCTCATAGTAGAGGTCTGCTACGGGCTTGTCCCGGCCATCCGGCAGCGACGCCTGGAAGTAGCCTTCGAGGAGCGGCGTAAAGGGGACGCTATCGCATGGCTCGTGGCTGAAGGCAGCGATCAGCCGCTCCTGCGGCGTCATAACGGAAGCTCTCGTGACCCTCATTCAGTCCGTCCTTTTGTACCTGGCACCATTCTAGCTTCAAATGCTGCTTTACGTCTAACTCGCGGTAACGGTTATGTCGGCAAGGAGGGGACGGCCGTTCGACTGCGGAGATTGACCCATAAGGGCGTCTGGGATAGGCTTTAGTCCCGACAGGCGGAATGCCGACTCCTGACCACAATGCGCGGGCGGAATTCATCCGGACTTCCCCGTGTTTGTTTTACCTGAAGGCAACGGTTCCGAGCACAGGAGGAGAGTATGCAACTGGACGACCTCAAGCAGCGGTTGATCGAAGGCGACGCCAAGGCGGTAGCGACGCTTACCCAGCAGGCACTCGACGACGGCACCCCCGCCCAGGCGCTCCTGACCGACACGCTGATACCGGGAATGAACGTGGTCGGCGAGCTTTTCGAGAAGAACGAGTACTTCGTGCCCGAGCTGCTGCTGGCAGCCCGAGCGATGTCCGCCGCCGTCGAAATACTTCGGCCCCATCTCGCCGCCAGCGATTTCAAGCCGACAGGAAAGGCCGTCATCGGGACGGTGCAGGGCGACCTGCACGACATCGGCAAGAAACTGGTCATCATCATGCTGGAAGGCAACGGCTATGAGGTCATCGATCTCGGCGTGGACATTCCGCCGGAGCGCTTCGTCGAGGCGGTCCAGGAGTCGGGCTCGCGCCTCGTCGGACTCTCGGCGCTGCTCACAACTACGATGCCCGCGATGGAGAAGACGGTGAAGGCCCTCAAAGATGCCGACCCGTCGGGGAACGTAAAGGTCATCGTGGGCGGCGCGCCCGTCACCCAGGCCTTCGCCGACAGCATCGGCGCCGACGGCTACGGCCGCGACGCCACCGCTGCCGTCACTCTTGCGCGGCAGCTTCTGGGAGATGGCTGATACCCGCAAGGTCGGGCCCGTGCGCGTAACGCTGGAGAACCTTGATCTCCAGATCGAGGCCCCCGCGGGCGTCTCCCTCTTCACCGCGATCCGCAAGGCCGGCCTGCCCCTCAATTCCGAATGCGGCGGGCGCGGCACATGCGGCCAGTGTAAGGTCCGCTTTCTCGAAGGCGCGACGCCCGCCACGGCCGAAGACCAGGCCCTCATCGCCTCGTGGGACGTGGAGAACGGCTGGCGCCTCGCCTGCCAGGCCTATCCTACGACAGATTGCCGCATCCTCATCCCTCAGACGTCCATATACCCCCGCTACCGGAAGATGCGCGTCCTCGCAGAGGCGGTCGGAGAGCGGCCGCCCCCTCGGACGCGACGTCGCGGAGGAGCCGAGGGTTACGGCGTCGCCATCGATGTCGGCACGACCACTGTCGTCTGCTATCTGATGGACCTCCGCGAAGCGCAACAGATCGGCGTCGCCACCTTCACCAATCCACAGCAGGCCTTCGGCCCCGACATCATCGCGCGCATCACCCACGCCCACCGCGGACGGCGAGAACTGCGGGAGCTTCAGCGCCGGCTTGTCGTCGCCATCGATCGGGCGGTCGATCGATTGTGCAGGGAGAAAGGCATAGCCCTCGAATCAATGAGAGCGATAACGGTTGCGGGCAACATGACGATGCTCCATCTCCTGCGCGGCATAGACCCATGGCCGATGGGCGTGGCCCCCTACAAGCCGGTCTTTCGCGAATCGCCCCCTCTCGCCGGCGCGGACCTGGGCTTCCGACGGTTCGCGCACGCCCACATCGATGTACTGCCCGGCGTCGATGGCCACCTCGGCTCCGACGTCGTCGCGGGGGTGGTCGCCCTCGGGCTGCCCCAGCGGCCGGAGGTAACGCTGTTTATGGACCTTGGCACCAACGGCGAGGTGGTCGTCTGCTGCGACAAGACAGTGGCAGGCACGTCCTGCGCCGCCGGGCCGGCCTTCGAAGGCGTGCACATCCGCTGCGGCATGCCGGCGTTTCCCGGCGCAATCGACCGTGTCTCCGAGAAGGACGGCCGTCTGGAATTGCGGACTATCGAGAACGAAACGCCGCAGGGGGTATGCGGCTCGGGCCTGGTCGACGCGGTCGCCCTGTTGCTGCGGCGCGGTCTTCTCCTGCCTTCCGGCCGCCTGCAGGCACGGTCGGAGCTCGGACCGCGCGCGCCCCCTGACCTGCGCCTCCGCCTGGGCGAGGAAGATGATGAGCGACAGTTCCTGCTGTACAAGGACAGCGACCGCGGCGATGTCGTGCTCACGCAGTCGGATATCCGCGAAGTGCAGCTCGCGAAAGCGCCGATCCGCGCGGGGATCGAGATATTGCTGAAAGAGACGAATCTCACGGCGGATGATGTGGAGAACGCCTTCGTGGCGGGCGCATTCGGCAGTTCCATCCGGCCGGAGAGCCTGTTGGCGCTGGGGGTGCTGCCGGAAAGCCTGCGGGGAAGGATTCACGCCGCAGGAAACACCGCCGGGCTGGGCGCTCGGCTGGCGCTGACGTACCCGCGCTACGCCAGAGAGGTACTGAAACTGGCGAGGAATATGCGCTACGTGGAGCTGGTGCTGCGCGACGACTTCCGGGAGCTCTTCGCCCAACACCTCGCTTTCCCTTCCCCCGAGAGCATGGGCGGCTAGAGGTCGTAGTAGCCGCGGGCAGCGTCGAGGCGGGCAAGCTGCGCGCCGGACCTGGGGCTCCAGTTTCCGGGGGTCAGGCCTGTCCGGCCGCCTGCTCTGCCTGCGCCTTCCGCCGCTTGTAGGCGCGGATGTAGCGCATGCAGTACTCGTCGCGGCCCAGCAGCAGGTCGGTCGCAAGGACGACCGCCTGCACCTTCGCCGCGTCGACGATGGGGCATGTCACCCCTTCAGCGATTGCCAGCGTCAGGAAGGCGGAGTTGATCAGTTCACGGTCCGGCAGGCCGAACGAGACGTTGCTCGCGCCGAGCGTCATATTTACGCCCAGCTCGGCCTTGACGCGCCGTATCGTCTCAAGCGTTGTGCGGGGAGCGGCGCTGTCGGTGGCCGCCGTCATCGTCAAGCAGTCGACGATCACGTCTTCTGGTGGGATCCCCATCGATGCAGCGCGCTCGATGATCTTGTGGGCGATAGCGACGCGGCGGTCTGCGTCCGCGGGGATGCCTTCGTCGTCCATCGCCAGGGCAATCACCGCTGCCCCGTACTCTTTCACGAGAGGCAGGACCGCCGTCAAGGAGCGCTCCTCGCCGGTCACCGAGTTGATGATGGGCTTGCCCTTGTAGAGCTTGAGTGCGGCGTCCAGGGCTTGCGGGTCGTCGCTGTCGATGCAGAGCGGGGTCTCCACTGCGTCCATCACGATCTGAAGTGCCCCAGGGAGCAGCTTCACCTGATCGAGCCCCGCGACGCCGACGTTGACGTCGATAATATCGGCGCCCGCCTCCACCTGGGCGATCGCCTCCCGGCGCACGATCTCCATGTCGCCCGCCTGCAGGGCCGCCGCGAGCCGCTTCTTGCCCGTGGGGTTGATGCGCTCGCCGATGAGCGCCGTCGGGCGGTCATCGCCGATCAGCACCTCTTGTGTCGCCGATGTCACTCGCGTCAGCATCGATGGTTCTCCTCAGATCGCTGGAATCGTATCGAAAAAAGCCGGGCCGGGCAGGGCGCCGGAGAAGGCATCGTGTCGTGAGGCCTTCGGTCAGGCGCCCTTCGCGAAGGCGTTCGCTATCGCTTCGATGTGGCGGGGTGTGCTGCCGCAGCACATGCCGATCAGGCGGACGCCTTTGCGCGCGCACCAGAGGGCGTACCCCACAGCTTCCTCCGGCGAGGCATCGTACTCGATGCGTCCCTCTATCATGCGCGGTCTGCCGGCGTTGAGCTTCGCTATCGGGACGCCCTTCGGCGAAGCTGCCAACAGTTGCTCCACCAGTAGCTGATAGCCCTCCAGACCACGGCCGCAGTTGACGCCCACCGCGAGAAGCCCGAGTTCGTTTGCCTTCTCGACCATGGCGGCGGGCGAGACGCCCATCATCGTTCGCAGGCCGGTATCGGGATTGCCCGTGTCGAACGACATGGTGAGCGCGATCGGGAGCTGAGAGACGCTCCTGACGCCTTCCACGGCGGCGACGGCCTCGTCCAGGTCCGTCATCGTCTCGACGTGAAAGAAGTCGACGTCTCCCTCCGCCAAGGCCGCAGCCTGCTCCGCGAAGGCCTGTCTGAGATCCTCGACCGTCACCTCGCCCATGACCAGCATCTTGCCGCTCGGCCCCAACTTGCCGGCGACGGCGACCTCGCTGCCCGCGGCCTCCTTCGCGATCCGCGCCGCGGCCAGGTTGACCTCATGCACCCTATCGGCCAGGCCGTAGTCGGCGAGCCGAAACCTGTTCCCGTTGAACGTGTTGGTCTGGATGACCTGCGAGCCGGCGTCGATGTATTCGCGATGGGCCTTAAGAACGCTCTCAGGCGCAAGGACGTTGAGCCACTCGGTGACATCGGAGGTCTGCTTGCCCGCCTGCGCAAGAGCGGCGGCCATCAGGGTGCCTTTCGCGCCATCGTAGACGGTGGGTCTGTCGAATCGCGGTACGGGCATCTCCCGGCTCGATTCTCGAAGAATACGCCGCTCTCTTCGCCGCCGGCGTGGCCTCCGCGGCCCTTACATCATGTTTATCACAAAGCGAAGGCGCCGTCGAGAAGGGAAACCGGGTCGCCGCTTGCAGATAAGGGCGGCAGCAGGTAGTGTGACATCAGCCAAACATTGACAAGGAGCGATGAATGCTGCACCGAAAGCTGACCCGCAGGCGACTATTGGGATCATCCTTGGCGACGGCCGCCGGACTCACGCTGCTGAGCTGCGGCGGAGATGAAGAAGAGGGCGCGGGCCCAACGCCCGGCATTACGCCCGGCACCACGCCGTCGGGCGAGCCCGTGCGCGGCGGCACCATCCGCCTGTCTTCGGCCGCGCCCATTCTCAGCCTCGAACCGCACGAGACCGCAGGCGTATCCGTTGCCACTTACTTTTACAGCTACGTCGTTCACGTGACCGACTGGCAGGGCAACGTCGGCGATCTGGCGGAGTCGTGGGAGACCCCCAGCGATACCGAGTGGATCTTTCATCTCCGCGGCGACGCCGTCTTTCAGGACATTCCCCCCGCAAACGGGCGGCCGGTGGTGGCAGAGGACATCGTGAAGAGCATCGATCGGTACCGGAGCATGCCCGGCGCCAGCACTTCGTGGGACGAGTGGACGGAACGGTACGAGGCCCCTGATCCGCGCACCTTCAAGGAGGTCACCAAGAAGCCCTACGGCTACTTCCTGATGGACCTCGGCAGCCCGCTTACGGCCATCCTGCCCCTGGAAGCCGTCGAGCAGTTCGGCGACCTCAAGTCGCACGCAATCGGCAGCGGGCCCTACATGCTGAAATCGCACAGCCGCGACCAGGGCATGGAAGTGGTGCGCAACCCCACCTACTACCGGGAGTACCCCTACGTTGACGGGATCAGCATCAAGGTGCTCCCCGACGAAGCGTCAATTCAGGCGGCGTTCCGCGCCGGGTCAATCGACGTGTACACCGCGAGCAACAAGCTTAAGGCCGACGCCGTGAAAGACGTGGGCGGAGCGACGATCCAGAAGTTCCTCGACCGCACGTATTCTGTCCTCGTCCTGAATGGGGTGAAGCTGGAGGCGTTCAAGGACGTGCGAGTACGCGAGGCGGTGGACCTTGCGCTCGATCGCCAGGCGATGATCGACAGGCTCCACTTCGGCGACGCCGAGCTCGCCGGCCCCGTGCCGCCGCTGTGGGACGCTTCGCTGCCGAAGGAAGAGATTGAGGCCGCGTACAAGCGCGACGTGGCCAAGGCGAAGCAGCTGCTCTCCGCCGCCGGAGCGGAAGGGCTGACCTTCTCCCTCTCTTTCGCCAACTACCAGGACAACCCCGACCGCGCCGCCATCATCAAGGCCAACCTCGCTGAGGCGGGGATCGATGTCCAGCTCCAGGCAGGCGAGCTGGGGACGTGGATCAACGATCTCACGGTCGGCAACTTCCAGGCCACTACCTTCTCGCATCTCCGCTACCTGTCTGACTACATTCAGATTCAGTCCCATCACAGCCATGGCTGGGCCCACACGCCGGAAGGGTACCTCGGCGTTGATGACGACGAAGTGGACGCGATGCTCGAGCAGATCAACGGGACGATCGATGACGAAGAGAGGATCAAGCTGGAGCAGGACGCGCAGCGCAAGATTCTCGCGCGGCACGGCCCCACACTGGTGCTTTACGAGCCTTACGGCTACTGGGCCGCCTACGACTTCATCAAGGGCTACACCCCGACGTCATACGGATTCGGCCTCTACAAGTACGACTACTGGATTGACAAGGGATAGGCCCGGTTTCGAAAAGAAAAAGAAAAGAGCCGCTCGAGAGGGCGGCTCTTCTCTTGAAAGGCGCCCGATAGCCCCTCTACTTCTCGTGAAGGGACTTGATCTTCTCCGGGGTGAACTTGCTCACCTCGACGATGCGGGTCCTGTCGAGCACAGACTCCGGGATCATGTCCCGGACCTCCGACTCGCTGCCGGCTTCGACGAGGGCCCAGCCCGTGTGCTCGCCCTTCGCGCAACCCCACTCGAACCTGTCGAGCACCTCCGGTCCGCGCTCCAGCACGTCGTCAAGCGCGCGCAGGCATTCTTGCGGGGTGTGCCTGGACTCAATTATGTACGTCATGGATCTGGCCTCCCTTTTTGATTTCCTCTGCTATGCCGCCCTCATGTTTTCCCATCCGCCGTAGAACGACGCTACTTCCGCCTCATAGGCTGTAGATTCGTAGGCGGTGGAAAAGACGATCTCGCCGTCGTGCCACTCCGGCTCTCCGACGAAAAGCTCCGTCAGTTGCCGGTAGCGCCTGTCCTGCTCCGGGCTGTGCGCGTTCGCCATGTAGCTCTCCCGGTCGCGGAAGATCACCGCCAGGTAGTACTCGTTCGGGTCCCTGTCTGACCGGTAGACGTACTGTCCTGTATAGCCGTCGATGTTGGCGGACTCGAAATTGCGCAGCAGTTCAAATAGCCTTGCCTGTGTTCCCGGCTTCAATTGAAATCGAGCGATTGTTCCGAACATCCCATCCCTCCTTGGCGCATCTCTTACAGACTTACTATCCGCCATCAGGGGCTGCCTGTCAGTGAACGGCTTGACACTGGAAGATTTGTCTCTGTCGACGGTTGACATGTAGAGAACGTTAGTTCTATAATGCAATGAGATATTGGGGAACGGCGCCTCTGAAGCGAAGGCCAGTAGTCCGATTCCGCCGCTCCAACTGCTTACGGATAGTTAGCTCTTAGCCGCCACCATGCGTATCGCCTGCATACTCATCCCTCATTTCCCCGTCGCCGTCGAACGCCGGCGCGACCCCTCGCTTGGCCGCCGTCCCATCGTCATCGGCGACGACCGGCGAAAGAACGTCCTCGACTGCGCGCCCGAGGCGGAGGCGCAGGGAGTGCGCGCAGGCATGCCGCTGCGACAGGCCCTCGCCCTCTGCCGCGACGCCGTCTTCCTGACGGTCCATCCCGCCCTCTATCGCGAGGCCTCAGATTCCGTCCTGGACGTCCTGGAAGGGTTCAGCCCTGAGGTGGAAGACAGCGGCCCCGGCTGCGCCTGCTTCAACGCCGACGGCCTAGCCCTCCACTACGACGGCGAGCTCGACATGGGCGAACGCATCCTCCGCGCCCTGCACGACGCTACCGGCCTGGCCGCGAGCGTCGGCGTCGGCGAGGGGAAGTTCGTGGCCTGGGCGGCCGCCGTCACCAGCGGGCCGGGCAGCGTCTGCACCGTGCCCTCCAGCAAGGAGGCCGACTTCCTGCGCCCGCTCGACGTCTCCCTCCTGCCCGCCTCGCCTGGTACGCTGCGACGCCTCCCGCTCTATGGCCTGCGCACCATCGGCGACCTGGCGGCCCTGCCCGTCGGACCCGTGCAGGCGCAGTTCGGCCGCGAAGGGAAGCGGCTGTGGGAGCTGGCCCGCGGCGTCGACGGCGAGACGCTGCGGCCGCGGCGCAAAGAAGAGGTCCTCACGGAGTCCGTGCGCTTCCCTGCCCCCGCCGTCAGCGTCGAGGCGCTGGTGGTGGCCTGCCGTCGCCTGCTGGTGCGTCTCCACTGGCGGCTCCGTGGCCGCGCCGCCCGCCGCATGCGCCTGCGCGCCCTCTTGTGGGACGGACGGAGCTGGGAGAGGTCGCTTGTCTTTCAAGAGGCCGTCGTCGACTGGGAGCGGATGCTGTTCGTCGCCAGGAGCGCGCTGGCGAACGCGACACTGCCGGGGCCGGTCGAGGAGCTGGCCATCGAGTTGACGGGGATTACGGAGGAGCGCGGCCGGCAGTCGACGCTGTTCTCGGAGAAGGCGGGGCTCCAGCGTCAGTTGGGCGAGGCCATCCGGCAGTTGCGGGCGCGCTGGGGGCGGCCGCTGGTATCGAAAGTGGTGGAGGTGGAGCCGTGGTCGCGTCTGCCGGAGCGACGCCACGCCCTGATCGACTACGAGCCGTAAGGGCGCTGCAGCCGCTGAAGCAGCCGCGTCCGGTTGTGGTGGAGACGGACGGGTCGGGCGGGCCGGCCGCCGTCGTGCTGGGCGGGCGGCGACTGGCGGTGTCGCAGGTGCAGGACGTCTGGCGCATCGACGACGAGTGGTGGCGGGAGGAGGTCTCGCGCCTATACTATCGGTTGCTGCTGGAAGACGGCCGCGCGCTGACGGTCTATCGCGATTTGGTAAAGGACAAATGGTGGCGGCAGAGTTACTGAGACGGATCGGAACAAAACGGCCGCGTCTTCCGTCGGATAAACGGGGGTGCTCATTATGCGATTCGCTGCGCTGACCATCCTTCTGTTCGCCGCC
Organism: Dehalococcoidia bacterium; assembly: GCA_030018455.1. NCBI lineage: Bacteria > Bacillati > Chloroflexota > Dehalococcoidia > Dehalococcoidia bacterium. The sequence continues at coordinate 71,122 of JASEFU010000006.1, read as the reverse complement.
GTTCTGCCCGCATGCGGGGGCGGAGACGGCTCGACAACCCGCTACGAGGTGACCGTCAACTTCAACACGTCCGTCACGCAGGCGGACCTGGAGGAAGCCGGCGACATCCTGCGCGCCTACGATGAAGATGTCGATTTCGTCATCATGGAGTCGTTCCCGCCCGTCGGCCGCGCGACGCTGGAGACCGACGCGTCCGACTTCTGCCCGACGATCGAGGGGGAGCTGGAAGCGAAGCCGTACGTGCAAGAGGTGAGCTGTAGGGAGTGGGAGGAGCCGGACGCCTCCCGGAGCCCGGACGCGCCCGTCCAGTCCGATAACTGAGAGCATTTGGTGGGGTGAGAGGTGGTGGAAGCAGGCTTATTCGGGCGACGGCAGCCACTCAACAGGTATGAACTGCTCGACCTGTCGAAAGTGCGGATCGCCTGTCAGGACAGTGGCCCCCGTTTGTTGGGCGAGTGCGCCCACGAAACAGTCAGCGTAGTGCAGGCGATAGCTGCCTTTGAGTGCTGCGGCGCGGAAGACGAGAGTCCGGTCTACGTCAATGCTTGTTATGGGCAATTGGTTCAATCCTGCCAGAGCTTGCTCCGCGGCACTGATACCGCGTCTTCCCCAAAGGGTGTAAATAATCTCACCGAGATTGATCACTGAAATGTACAGTTCGTGTTTTCCCTTGCTAGCGCCATCTAGGATCTCCTGGACCTTAGACGCTCCCGGCTCGTCCTGAATGAGTGCGAGAAGTGAGAAAGCATCGAGAACGTATCGAGACATATCAAGAAGCCTTTGTCCTTCGGCTCTTAACCGTGAGCCGGCGTTCTTCTTGATCGAGTTCCCGGCGATGTTCTTCAAGCAAAGCCTTAGTCAAAGATTCTCCGCCCTTGAACATACCTCGTATCTCACGAATAGGATCTTTCATTGCGGGTATCATCGAAATCCGGCCAGCAAGATCAACAAACTCCACCTTGTCGCCTGGTCGAAGATTGTAACGCTCTCGGATTTCTTTAGGGATGATGAATCCGCCTTTCCTGGATATGATGGCCATCGCTTCCTCCGGTAATACTAACGTGAGAATAGTATAACAGATAACGATTATGGTATCAAGAAAATGAGATATGTCGAACTACACTGCCATTCGTGCTACTCCCTGCGCGAGGGGGCATCCACGCCGGAGGAGCTGGCCCTGCGCGCCCGCGAGCTCGGCTACGACGCCCTCGCCCTCACCGACCACGACGGCCTCTACGGCGCGATGGCGTTCGCGCAGACGGCGAAGGCGTTCGGCGTCCGCCCCATCATCGGCGCGGAAGTCACGCTGAAGGCGACGGGGGTACAGGGGGCAGAGCCCCATGTCGGGGAGTCTGAGGGGTGTCCCCTCAGGCCCACCCACCTCACCCTCCTCTGCGAGTCGCAGCGCGGCTACGCGAACCTCTGCCGTCTCCTCACCCACGCCCACCTGTCGAACAGGCGCGGCGAGCCCGCACTCGACTTCGCGACGCTCTCGCAGCACAGCGAGGGGCTCATCGCCCTCTCCGGCTGCAAGAAGGGCGAGGTGCCGTCGCTGGTCGCTGAGGGACGCTACCGCGAGGCGGAGGAGGTCGCCCGTCGCTACAGCACCGTCTTCTGCAAGGACAGCTTCTGGATCGAGCTACAGAACAACCTCGTCTACGGCGACCGCGACCGCAACCGGGCGCTGGTGGAGCTGGCGAAGCGTCTCGGTGTGGGCTGCGTCGCCACGAACAACGTCCACTACCACGTCCGCGAGCGCCACCGCCTCCAGGACGTGCTGGTCGCCATCCGTCACCGCACGACGCTCGATGCCTCGCACCGGGAGCGGCGCGAAAACTCCGAGTACTACTTGAAGCCGCCCGACGAGATGGCCGCGCTCTTCGCCGAATACCCGGAAGCGCTCGCTAACAGCGTCCGCATCGCCGAGCGCTGCCGGTTCGACATCACGCGCGATCTCGGCTACCGCTTCCCCGACTACCCGGTGCCCGAAGGCGAGACGGTCGATTCCCACCTGGAGCGCGTCTGCTACGAGGCCGCCCGCGAGCGCTACGCCGTGCCTGCCGGCAGGCAGGGCCGCATCGCGCCGGAGGTCGACGCCCGCCTGCGCGAGGAGCTGGCGCTGGTGCGCAAGCGCGGCCTCTCCGGCTTCTTCCTCGTCTACCGCCGCCTGCTGGAGATGGCCCGCGAGGAAGCGGCGAAGGTGCGCGGCGCCTCCCCGCGGTCGACGGCAGGGCTGCCGCCGGGACGGGGCCGAGGCTCGTCGGTCAGCTCGCTCATCTGCTATCTCATCGGCCTCTCGCACGTCGACCCGCTGCGCTACAATCTCTTCTTCGGCCGTTTCCTCAACGAAGACGGGACCTCCGTGCCCGATATCGACCTCGACTTCGCCCGCGACATCCGCGAAGCGCTCATCCTGCGGGTGCACGAGGAGTTTGGGCCCGATCATGCGCCGCTGGTGGGCGAGATCATCACCTACAAGATACGCTCCGCCGTCCGCGACGTGGGCAAGGCGCTGGGGCTGCCGGAGCCGGAGCTCGACAAGCTGGCGAAGCGCGTCGATGGCCGCCGGGCCCGCCACCTCGCCGAGGAGATGTCGGCGCTGCCGGAGTTTCGCCGCAAGCTCAACGCGCCCCTGTGGCGCGACCTCGTTACCCTCGCCGCCGAGATCGACGGCCTCCCGCGCCATCTCTCGCAGCACGTGGGCGGCATGATCATCTCCTCGGAGCCCGTCGCCGAGATCGTCCCCATCGAGCAGGGAGGCATGGCCGGGCGCTACGTCTGCCAGTGGGACAAGGACTCCGTGGACGACGCCGGCATGATCAAGGTCGACTTCCTGGCGCTGGGGATGCTGTCGTTGGTCGAGGAGTGCGTGGAGCTTATCGCCGAGCGGCGCGGCCGTTGCCTCGACCTCAGCCGCATCGATTACGCCGACGACGCCGTCTATGACATGATCTGCGCCGCCGACACCATCGGCGTCTTCCAGATCGAGAGCCGCGCCCAGATGCAGCTCCTGCCGCGCACCCGCCCGCGTTCCCTTGAAGAGCTGACGCAGGAGGTGGCGATAGTCCGGCCGGGGCCCATCGTCGGCAAGGCGGTGCACCCATTCGTGCGGCGCAAGCAGGGCAGAGAGCCGGTCACCTATGACCACCCGTCGCTGGAGGAAGCGCTGAAGGACACATTCGGGGTCATTATTTATCAGGACCAGGTGCTCCAGGTGGCGATGGCGCTGGCGGGCTTCACCGCCGGCCAGGCGGAAGCGCTCAGGCGGGCGATAAGCCGCAAGCGCTCGCGGGAGGCGATGCAGGCGTTCTGGCAGCAGTTCCGCGAGGGCGCGCTGGCCCGCGGCGTCGACGAGAGAACCGCCGCCGCAGTCTTCGAGAAGCTGCTGGGCTTCGCCGAGTACGGCTTCCCCAAGAGCCACGCCGCCGCTTTCGCCGTGCTGGCCTACCAGTCGTCCTGGCTGAAGAAGTACTACCCCGCCGAGTTCTACTGCGCCCTGTTCAACGCCCAGCCCATGGGCTTCTACCCGCCGCACGTCTTCACCAACGACGCGAAGCGACACGGCGTGAGCATCCTGAACCCCGACATCAATCTGAGCGGCGCCCGCTGCACCGTGGAGGACGGCCCCGAAGGCGACGCCGTGCGCATCGGCATCGGCTACGTGCGGGGCATCGGCGGGAAGGCGGCGCAAGCGGTCGAGGAAGAGCGGCGGCGCAACGGCCCCTACGGGTCGGTCTGGGAACTCATGAACCGTACGCGGCTCCCGCGGGCCGCCGTCGAGGACCTGGCGTCCGTGGGAGCGTTCGAGACGCTGGCCGCCAACCGCCGCCAACCGATGTGGGAGGCGGGCCTCGTCGTCCGGCCCAGGGAAGGCAGGCAGCTCCCGCTCTCCCTGCCCATCGAGCAGGACACGGTGGAGCTATCGGACATGACGGCCTGGGAGCGCATGGCCGCCGAGTACGTGAACCTCGGCCTCTCTCCGACGCATCACCCGCTGGCGTTCATCCGGCGCGCGCTGCACGAGGGCGTCGTATCGAGCAAGCACCTCGATAGCCTGTCCGACGGGTCGATGGTGGAGCTCGCGGGCCTCGTCGTCTGCCGCCAGCACCCGATGACGGCGAAGGGCTTCGTCTTCCTGCTGCTGGAGGACGAGTTCGGGCTGTCGAACGTGATAGTGAAGCCGCAGCTCTACAACGAGTGCCGCGACATCATAAAAACGGAGCCACTGCTACTGGTGCGGGGCCGGCTCCAACGAAAGGAAGGCATCACCAATATCCTCGCCGTCACCTTCAGACCGCTGAAAGTCGCGGCTTCCCTCATCACCCCTCCTGCCCACAACTTCCGCTGACAGCCGGCCCCCCGGCGCTGTCGGCGGTCCCCACCCACGGCGGCGCTGTGTCGTCATCCGCCTCCTCTGCGTCACGGCCAACGTAGCATTGCGCTTCGAAATCTTTCATTGCCGGATAGTCAATGACTTTCACCGATAAGTTGTTAACTATAGAGAGCAAGCGGCTTCGGCGACCTCCCTGGGAGTCAAGGATGACAGCACAGGCGACGGCACAAGCCAGAACCGCGTCGGAAGCGCGGCCGGACCTGTTTCATTCCGGCTCCATCTCATTCCCGAGGCCGGCTTCCCCCTATCTGAACCGTAACGTTTCCCTGGATGCCGCCGTTATAGGGGAGAGGAAGGTGAAGTACGGCTGTCCCGTACGTTCCGTGCGCGTTTGCGCTCATCAAGCATATAGCATATTCTAATGGGGCGCCGGGAGGGCCCTGAAAGCATCCCGGCCATTATTTGCCCGGACAATACGGAAATACGCAAAGCGACCCGGGAACAAGCGACCGGGGCCCGCGCAGGCCGCCAAATCAAAGCGTGCGGCGATTGCTAACTCCCCGCCTCTTTTCCGAAAGGGAGGTTTTGTGCGAGAAACGAAGCCGGTGAGGCCGCCGACGACCCGCCGGAAAAAACGAAAAGGGAAGCAGCAGCGCCCATTCCGCCTCCTCGTCGCCGGCGCCTTGACGGCGGCGCTTGCCTGGGTGGTCTGGCGAAGCAGGCTTCACGCAACGAGGGCGCCGGGCCGGAGCGCGCGGAAGACGGCGGGCGGACCAACGGGCGCTCTCTCTAAACTCCGCAGTCCCAAGCCTCTACTTCTGGCAGCCTGCCTCTTCGGCGTGCTGCAGTTCCACGGTTTTACGGCCGTCTCCCCAGCTTCCAATCCGCCGTTGGCCCTCCGTCTTGGCAACCTCGGCGGGATGAGCGCCTTCGATGCCCTGAACCCTTTGCGCGCGCTCCGGATGCCGAAATCGCAGGCGCTACAGGCTCTGGTGGTGGCAAGCTCAGCGTCGCCGATTCCTTCGCCCCCGCCGCCGCCGATTCCCTCGCCGCCGCCCTCGCCGATCCCCACGCCTCCCGCGCCCGCATCTGCCGTGGCCGGCGTCGCGGCAGCGCCCGCACAGGCGCCGGCCCCCGCGCCCGCGCCCGACAGCGCCGCGTCCAGCGTGATGAGCGGCATCGCCACCTGGTACGGCGGTGTCGACGGCTTCGACATCGGCGATGGGATGGCGGACGGCACGCCCTTCAACCCCAACGACCCCACAATCGCCGCCAGCAACCTCTGGCCGCTCGGCACGCGGTTGCTTGTCTGCCACGGCGCGAAGTGTATCGGCGTGACCGTCCGCGACCGGGGCGCCTTCAGGCACGCGCTCGACCTCTCGCAGGCGGCTTTCGCTTCGCTTGCTCCCCTGAGCCGCGGCGTGATCACTGTGACCATTCAAGTTGTGCCCTGACCCGAAAGCCGAATGCGTGTACTCGCGCTATCATGCGTACGGGCAATGTGAGCCATTTATCAGGGTGAACACGCATTCAAAGTGGTGCCTGGCGCGGCGTAGACTGTCTAGCCGCAAGGATCTCCTTACGTGGCGGGGCAGAATCTCAATCTTGGGCTAGAGGCAGGATCACGCGGCATCCCGTTTGCCCTGCGATGAGCGCCCCTTTCCCATCCGCTTGTCCGCTTTCTATCCGTTGACAGGCCCCGAAGGGCTTCCCTTCCTGTGGTATGATCATTACGTAGCCCTCGTAACCTCATTCCGAGCCGATTCAGGGAGGAACCGGACGGTTCCACCGCTTGACTCTTCGAACGGAGCACCTCTCATGGCCGACCACGACGTTGTCATCATCGGCGGCGGGCCCGGCGGGTACGTCGCGGCGATAAGGGCGGCGCAGCTCGGACTGCGCACCGCGCTGGTCGAGGCGGAAAGGGTGGGCGGCGTCTGCCTCAACTGGGGCTGCATCCCCACAAAGGCCCTCTTGTACAACGCTGAACTTGTCAATCTCTTTCGGCGCTCGAAGGACTTCGGCATCAGCCACGACAACTTTCGCGCCGACCTCGCCCCCGCCGTGGACCGCAGCCGTGAGGTGGCGGAGCGAATGGTCAAGGGCGTCGAGTTCCTGCTCAAGAAGAACGGCGTCACCCTTGTTCGGGGCCGGGGCCGCCTGCAAGGCCGGAACGAGGTCGCCGTGGAGCCCGGCCGAGAGACGCTCCTGACCGAGAACGTCATCGTCGCCAGCGGCGGCGTGACCCGCACCCTTCCCGGCGTTGCCATCGACGGGAACATCATCATCACCAGCCGCGAGGCCCTCGAACTGCGGCGGCTTCCGTCGAGCATCGTTATCGTCGGGGGCGGCCCCATCGGAGTCGAGTTCGGCTATCTCTACCACAGCTACGGCGCCGACGTCACGATTATCGAGATGCTTGACCATCTCCTGCCGGCGGAGGACGAGGAGGTCAGCGTCCAGCTCGAGCAGTCGTTCAAGCGACAGGGGATCAAGTTCATGACCGGCGCCCGCGTGCAGGAGATACGCTCCGGCGAAGGGGGCGCGCGCGTCCGCGTTTCTGCCGACGGGCGGACGCCGGAGCTGAAGGCGGAAAAGGTGTTGGTGGCCGTGGGCTTCGGAGCGAACAGCGCCGGTCTCGGCCTTGAGACGCTGAACGTCGAGACCGACAGAGGTTTCGTCAAGGTTGACGGCCGGATGCGCACGAACGTGCCCGGCGTCTACGCCATCGGCGACGTGACCGGCAAGCTGATGCTTGCGCACGTCGCCTCGCAGCAGGGGGTGACGGCGGTCGAGCAGATCGCCGGCCTCGAGCCGCCGGAGATGGAGTACGAGAAGATGCCGCGCGCCACCTACTGCCAGCCGCAGGTCGCCTCCTGCGGGCTCACGGAAGCGCAGGCGCGCGAACGCGGCTACAACGTCGCGACGGGCCGCTTCCCCTTCCGCGCCAACGGGAAGGCGGCGGCGAACGGGGTCGACGAGGGCTTTGTGAAGGTCGTCCTCGACAGGGAGTACGACCAGCTCCTCGGCTATCACATCATCGGGCCGGAGGCAACCGAGCTTATCGCCGAAGCAACCCTTGGCGTCGCCTCCGAGAGCGCCGCCGGCGACGTGATATGGACCGTCCATGCCCATCCCACGCTCTCCGAAACTATCAAGGAAGCGGCGCTCGTCGCGCGCGGACAGGGCATCCACTTCTGGTCGGGAGGCAAGAGATGACGACGACGCGGACGCGGGCCCGGAACCAGACGGAGTTGCTGGACCTCCTGCGGCAGATGATGCTCATCCGCCGCTTTGAGGAGAAGTCGGCGGAGATGTATGCCCGCGGCCGCATAGCCGGCTTCCTCCACCTGTATATCGGGCAGGAGGCCGTCGGCGTGGGAGCGACAGCCGCCGTCCGCGCCGATGACTACATCGTCAGCCACTACCGCGACCACGGGCAGGCGCTGGCGCGCGGCCTCGAGCCGGGAGCGATCATGGCGGAGCTTTTCGGGCGCACCACGGGCGTGAGCAAGGGCCGCGGTGGCTCCATGCACCTCTTCGACGTGTCGCGACGTTTCATGGGTGGCTACGCCATCGTCGGCGGGCACCTGCCGCTGGCCTGTGGGCTGGGCCTCGCATGCAAGCAGCTCCACACCGGCAACATCGTCCTGTGCTTCTTCGGCGACGGCGCGGTCAACCAGGGCGAGTTCCACGAGTCGCTCAACCTGGCGGCTATCTGGCGCCTCCCCGTCGTCTTCCTCTGCGAAAACAACCTCTACGGCATGGGCACGAACGTCCGCCGCGTCTCCGCCGAGCCCGACATCTGGAAGCGCGCCTGCGCCTACAACATCCCCGCCGAGCAGGTCGACGGCATGGACGTGCTGGCGGTGCGCGACCTCGTGCGCAAGGCCGTCGACCACGCGCGGGGCGACAAGGGCGCCTATTTCATCGAGGCGGTCACCTATCGCTTTCGCGGCCACTCGATGGCGGACCCCGAGCTCTATCGCACGAAGGAAGAGGTGCAGAAGTGGCGGGAAAACGACCCCATCGTCCGCTTCCGCCGCCTGCTGGAGGAACGGGGCGCGCTCGACGAGAAGCGCTTCCAGCAGATGGAGAGCGAGATCGAACAGATCGTCGAGGATGCCGCCGCGTTCGCGGAACAGAGCCCCCACCCCGACGTCTCCACGCTCTACGAGCACGTGTACAAGGAGTAGCGGCCATGGCAGAGATTGCACTGCGCGAGGCGCTTCGGCAGACGCTGCGTGAGGAGCTACAGAGCGACGAGCGCGTAATCATCATGGGGGAGGACATCGGCGCTTACGGCGGCTCCTACGGCGTGACCCGTGGCCTCCAGGAAGAGTTCGGCGAGGAGCGCGTCCGCGACACGCCTATCTCGGAGTCGGCCGTCGTCGGCTGCGGGATCGGCGCCGCGATGGGCGGGCTGCGCCCCGTCGTCGAGCTGATGACGATCAACTTCAGCTTCCTCGCCTTCGACCAGATAATCAATAACGCCTCCAAGCTCTTCTACATGTCGGGCGGGCAGATCAACGTCCCGCTCGTCATCCGCATGGCGAGCGGCGGCGGCGCCCAGCTCTCCGCGCAGCACTCCCACGACCTCGCGGGGTGGTACGCGCACGTGCCCGGCCTCAAGGTCGTCGTGCCTTCCACCCCCTACGACGCCCGCGGCCTCCTCAAGACCGCCCTTCGCGACCAGAACCCCGTCATTTTCATCGAGCACACCGCCCTCTATGGCCTGAAAGGGGAGGTGCCGGAAGAGGAGTACTCCGTACCTTTCGGGCAGGCGCAGGTCTACCGCCCCGGCGATGACGTCACCATCATCGGGTATTCGGGCAGCGTGCACCAGGCGGCCCGAGCGGCGGAGACGCTGGCGGAGCGCGGCGTCGACGCCGAGGTGATCAACCTACGCACGCTGCGCCCGCTGGACATCGACGCGATCATCCAATCGGCGAAGAAGACGGGCCGCGTAATCGTCGTCGAGGACGACTGGCGCTTCGGCGGCTTCGCGGCGGAGATCGCGGCGCTGATCCAGGAGAAAGCCTTCGACTACCTGGACGCCCCGGTCGCCCGCGTCTGCGGCGCCGACGTCCCCATGCCGTACGCCAAACCGCTGGAGACAGCCGCGCTGCCAAGCGAAGACGAGATCGTTCGCGTCGCCCTCGCGATGGTGTAGAGGAGGAGCCGCCATGGCCTACGAAGTCGTCATGCCCCAGATGGGCGCGGAGATGAAGGAAGGCAAGCTCATCCGCTGGCTGAAGAACGAGGGCGACCCCGTGACCCGTGGCGAAGCCATCGCCGAGATCGAGACCGACAAGGCGAACGTCGAGATCGAGGCGTTCGAGGGCGGCATCTTCGGCCGGGTGCTGGCGCAGCCGGGCGAAACGGTGGCCGTCGGCCAGGTGATAGCGATCATCACCGCCCCCGGCGAGGAGATGGGCGAGGCGGCGCCGCCGGCCCCTGAGAAGGAGCGCGCCGCCGCAGCAGAAGAACAGCCGGCTCCTGCTCCTCCGGAGAAAGCGCCGCCCAAAGAGGCGGAAGCGCCGGCCCGCGCCGAGGAGGAGTTCATCCGCGTATCACCGGTGGCGCGGCGCATCGCCGAAGAGAAGGGCGTCGATCTGCGGCAGGTCCGCGGCTCAGGCCCGGAAGGGCGCATCGTCCGCCGCGACGTGGAAGCGTTCCTCCAGCGGATAGCGGCGCCGCCCGAAGCCGCTCCGCCGGAGGCTGCGCCGCCTGCTCCTCCTGCCGCCGTGCCCATGAGCAGGATGCGCCAGACGATAGCCCGCCGCATGAGCCAGAGCAAGCGCGAGGCGCCCCACTACTACGTCGTCGTCGACGTCGATATGACGGAGGCGCAGCGGATGCGCTCGCAGCTCAACGCTTCGCTCGGAGAAGAGGCGCGCGTGTCGGTGAACGACCTGCTTGTCAAGGCGGCGGCGAAGGCGCTTGCGATGCACCCCATGTTCAACACCTGGTTCGTCGACGGCGAGGTGCGCCGGCACGAGGCGCAGAACGTCTGCATCGCCATAGCGCTCGAAGAGGGGCTCATCGCGCCGGCAATCCTCGAGGCGGGACGAAAGAACGTCGTCGAGATAGCAGCCGCGAGCCGCAGCCTGGCGGAGCGCGCGAAGTCGGGTACGCTGAAGGCGGAGGAGTATTCCGGCGGCACCTTTACCGTGAGCAACCTGGGGATGTTCGGCGTCGAGGAGCTGATAGCGATAATCCAGCCGCCCCAGACGGCGATACTGGGCGTCGGCGCCATCCGGCAGACGCCCGTCGTCCGAGACGGTGCAATCGTGGTCGCCGAGATGATGAAGCTGGCGCTTTCGGGCGACCACCGCGTGACGGATGGGGCGCAGGGCGCCGAGTTCCTGGGTGAGATCAAGCGGCTGCTGGAGGCGCCGCTTCACCTGCTGCTGTAGCGGCTAGCGGTTCGCTTTCCCCGTCGTTTTCACCGTGTCGAGAAAGTCGAGCAGCTCGCGGACCGTCCCCTCCGTGTCCTCGATGGCCGTCATGTGCCCGACCCCTTTCAGTACCACGTGGCGCGCATCCGGGATCTCGCGCGCCATCAACTCGCTCGCCTCGATGAAGACGACATCGAACTCGCCCAGCAGCACCAGCGTGGGGCACTTGATCTGACGCAGCCTGTCGATGTGCGGATCGGGGTCGGTGTAGAAAGTGCGCAGGAACTTCGCCACCGTCTTCAGGTCGTTGCGGCGTAGTATGCGTTCCCAAACGCCGTACATACGCTCCGCTTCAGGGAGCTGCGCCATGCGGAAGAGGAACGGCCCCGGGTTCACCTTCGCCCCCGCGACGATCTGGTCGTGATCGGCGGTCTCAAAGCCCGTCGCCCACGCTTCCATCCCCTCGCGCATCTGCTCTTCCGTCACGCCGGGAAAGACGAGCTGCGTGGCCGACCCCGTATCGGTGAGCATGAGGCTTATCAGGCGGTCGGAGTGGCCCATCGCATACCGCACGCCTGCCATGCCGCCGGTCGCGTGCGTCAGCAGGTGGAAGCGCTCGAACCCGAGGTGATCGGCCAGGGCGCCGATATCGTCCGCCACCGTATCGACGTCGAAGCCGAGGGGTTCGCCTTCAACAACCGTCTGCCCGTGCGCGCGCATATCCATCGAGATGACGCGGTAGCGCTCCGCCAGCCGTTGCGTCACCCCCGTCTCGCTCCAGTAACCGCCGTTCTCGGCCACGCCGTGTGTTGTGATTATGGGCTCGCCTTTGCCGACGTCTTCGTAGTATATGCGGGCGTTCCCGCGCTCCATCCAGGGCATGTCGCTCTCCTTCCGACTCCAGGCCGCTGCTGTCCAGGTCAGTTGCGAGACTAGAAGGGACGGCGGCAAGTGTCAACAGAGCGTCGGTGCCCAGCCGTTCGCGGGCTGCTACAATGATTCAAGAATGGACGTAGTTGCGCGCTCTCTGATCATATTCGGCGTAGTCATCGCGCTCGTGGGGGTGCTGCTGCTTCTGGCGCCCCACGTGCCGCTGCTGGGCAAGCTGCCGGGCGACTTCTCCATCAAGCGGAACGGCTTCTCGTTCTACTTCCCCTTGACGACGATGATACTGGTTAGCCTGCTCCTCACCATCGTCGCCAACGTCGTTTTCCGCCTCATTAGCCGCTGAGTGTTCGCTTGCCCGCGCTCGTGAATCGGTAGGGAATCGTTTGACTTCATTCAGGCAGCCGTTTCACAATGTCATCACCTCGGCCTCCGAGCCGGAGCATTTCGATCGGGCCGCGGAGTTGCCAGAATGAAGGTCCGCGCCAACGGCATAACGCAGAACTACGAGCTCGCCGGGGACGGCGACTGCCTGGTCCTCATCCACGGCGCCGGCGACAACCTCCACATGTGGTACAACCAGGTTCCCGCGTTGTCGCAGCGGTACCGCGTGCTCACCTACGACGTGCGCGGCTTTGGCGAGACGGAGCTGCCGGAGGGCGCGGTCGACATGGGGCTGCTCGCCGAAGACCTCTACCAGCTTCTGCGTGCGCTCGAAATCGACAGCGCGTTCGTCCTCGGCTACTCGATGGGCGGGCGCATCGGCCTCCAGTTTGCGATAGACCGGCCCGAGGTGGTGCGGGCGCTTGTCCTCGCCAACAGCGGCGTGGGCATTGCGCCGCCGTCGCCGGAGGCGCAGGAGCGGCGCCGCCGGCTCATCGGACTGCTGGAGCAGGGCGATCTGGAGACCGTCTCCGAGCAGATGACCGCGACCTCGTTTTCGCCTGGCCTCAAAGAGCGCGACCCCGAGAAGTTCGAGGCGTACAAGTCGATTAAGCTCCGGAACGACCCGCGGGCGTTCGCCCGACTGTGGGGAGCCCTCGTGGCGGCCTCGCCGCCCGATCTCGGCCGCCTCGCCTGCCCGGTGCTGGTGATCGCGGGCAGTCAGGACGCTTTCACGCCCCTCGAGGCTGCGCGCGCCACCGCCGCCGCCATACCGGGAAGCCGCCTCGAAGTGTTGCCGACAGGGCACGCCGCAGCCATCGAGGCGCCGCAGGAGTTCAATAGAGTCGTCACCGACTTCCTGGCTGGCCTACGTTGAGGCGCCGCCCTCGAGGCCGGCGGACCCGTTAGCAGAAGGAGTTGTGGTATCGATGGCCTGGGATGAAGGATTTGAGGCTGCTTTCAATCCCCGCTCCGTCGCGATTCTCGGCGCTTCGACGAAGGAGCGGGGTGGTGGGAACGGCTTCCTGATGGGCCTGAAGGACATGGAGTACCCGGGACGCCTCTACCCCATCAACCCCAACGCGGAAGAGATCATGGGGCTCAAGTGCTACCCCTCTCTCGCGGCCGTCCCCGAGGTGCCCGACCTCGTGATCGTGGCGGTGAGCGCAGGGCGCGCGGAGCAGGCGCTTGAAGAGTGCATCGCGAAGGGCGCGCGGAACATCCACATGTTCACCGCCGGCTTTGCCGAGACCGGCGAGGAGGAAGGCGAGGAGCTGGCCAAGCGCCTGCGCGAGATCGCGGCGCGAGGAAAGCTGAACATCGTCGGGCCCAACTGCATGGGCATCTACTCGCCGCGAGGCCGCATCTCGCCCTGGGGCAAGCTTCCCGCCGAGGTCGGGCCCATCGCCATGATCACGCAGAGCGGCGCCCTGGGCAGCGAATTCGTCCGCCTGTGCCCGGACTACGGCCTCCTCATGAGCAAGGTCATCTCCTACGGCAACGGCTACGTGATGGACTGCACCGATTTCCTCGAGTACTTCGAGAAAGACCCCGAAACGCAGTACATCGCCATGTACCTCGAAGGCGTGCGCGATGGCCGGAAGCTGCTGGAGCAGGTGCGGCGCATATCGCCGAAGAAGCCGGTCGTCGTGCTGAAGGGCGGGCTGACCTCCGCCGGCGCGAAAGCGGCCGCCTCCCATACCGGCTCCCTCGCGGGCGAGAACGTTGTCTGGGACGCCTTTTTCAAGCAGTCGGGCGCAATCCCCGTCGACTCGATGGAGGAGATGGTCGATGTCCTTCAGGCGCTCGTCCGCCTGCCGCCGTCGACAGGGCGCGGCGTCCTCCTCATCGGGGGGGCGGGCGGCACCGGCGTCCACGCCGCCGACGTCTGCGCGCGCGAGGGGCTCGAAGTGCCGACGATCGAGGAAGCGGTGCAGGCGGAGCTGAGGGAGTTCATCGGCGTGGCGGGCACGAGCGTGCGCAACCCCATGGACGTCGGTATGCAGCTCCGCGGCCCCGAGGACTTTGTCCGCGTCCTCGAAATCGTCGAGAAAGACCGCCTTGTCGACTTTATCCTCATGGTTGTTCAGGTGTTTCCCCGTCGGATGGGCTGGCGCGGGGGCCCGAGGCAGATGTTCCGTGTGCTGCTGAAGTTCGTCAAACGGCGCCGCAAGCCGTTCGTCGTAGCGATGCGCATCCCCCAGGAGAACCTGGAGACGGAACGAGACCGCCTGTATGCCATGAAGAACTTCATCAAGGCGGGCGTGCCCGTCTTCAAGACGATCGACAGGGCCTGCCGCGCACTCTACAAGTATTCTGGCTATTACCGATGGCTCGAAGAACAGGAGAAACTGCGAGAGGAGGTAGGTGAAAAGACAGCAGTCGTCTGATGATGATTACGGCTCGACAAGAGCAAAGCCGTGCGAGAATTCAAAGCGCCCCCGGTGGGAGCAAAGGAGCTAAGCCATGATCAGGACTCCTGAGCAGTACGTGGAAAGCCTCAGGGACGGCAGGGTGGTCTACCAGGACGGAGAAAGGGTCACCGATGTCGTAACGCGATACAAGGGCATGGTGGAGCGGACAGCGTCCGAATTCTGGATCGCCGTGCAGCCTCAGTACCGCTCTCTGTTCAACATGATGGAGGACGGGGAGGAAGTCTCCTTCTCCTTTAAAGTCCCGGAGACGGGCGAGGACCTGCAACGCCGAAGGACGATCATTCAGACGCTGAACCGGAACGGTATCGGCGGGTCACGCCTCACCGGTATCGATGGGCTGAACGGCGTCGCTTATGCCGCAGAGAAGCTCGACGCTGCGATGGGCACCAAGTATTCAGGGCACATGCGCGACTATCGCGCCTGGTGCAAGAAGAATGACCCGAGCATCTGTGCCGCGGTAAGCGATCCCAAGGGAAACAGGCGGCTACACGCCGAAGACCCCCGCCAGGCCCACAAGGACTTCTACGTCCGCATCGTCGACCGCAACAACGAGGGGATCTACATAACCGGCTGCAAACTCCACATCAGCGAGTCCATTCTCTCCAACGAGTTGATGGTCCTTCCCTCGCGCAACCACAACGAGACGGGCAAGGACTACTGCGTGGCCTGCGCCGTCCCCTGCAATGCCAAGGGCGTGACCTTTATCGCCACGGGCGGGGCCGCCGGCGGCGGGCACCCGATGATAATCTTCGACAACGTCTTCGTTCCCTGGGAGAGGGTGTTCATGGCGGGCGAGTGGCAGTTTTCCCGTATGATGGCCACTTCCTTCGCGCGCTACCATCGGCTGACGGCTGCCACTTACAAGCACGTCCACCTTCAGATCGTTGCCGGACTCGCCAGGCTGATGGCCGAGTACAACGGACTGACGCACGCCACCCGCATCCAGGACATGCTCGCCTGGCTCGCGATGTACGCCGACGTGACGGAAGCCCTCGGCAAGGCCGCCGCCCTCGACCCGGTGATCGACCCTGAGACGGGTTTCGCGATGCCCAACCCTGTTTACACTAACTGCGCTAAGTACTGGTTCGCCTCGCAGTGGCACGAAGCAATGAAGTACCTCCAGGACATCACCGGCGGCATCGCGGCGACGATCCCATCCATGAAGGACTGGGAAAACCCGGAGACGCGTCCCTACCTGGAGAAGTACCTGCAGGGCGACGCGTCGTTCCCGACCGAAGAGCGCATCCGCGCCATCCACGCCGTAATAAACCAGGGCTCCGCCTTCTACGGCGTGCTTGCCATCCACGCGGAGGGCTCGCTGGCCACCCAGAAGATGGTCCTCTACCAGATGGCCGACTGGGAGCGCTTCAAGGCCGCCGGCAGGCGCGCGCTGGGGCTGCCCACCGACCACCCCGACTTCAAGGACCTGCCCACCCGGCCACCTTTCCAACTTCCTGACTGACGCCAAGACAATCACGCGAAGAGGGGGGCGCACTGCGCGCCCCCTCTCTTCATTTCGCGCTCCGGCCCCCTTCCCGCGACCCGCCTTCCGGTGTGCGTCATTGCGTCCATCTCAGCTCTGGTGCGATGATCCAGATGTCCAGGAGAAGGTCCGCGCAGAAGGCATCGGAGGTGCAGCGAAATGGAAGTCATAAACCCCATGGTGAAGTCGCTCGTGCGGCGCGCCAGGGAGGACCCGGAGGCGTTCTGGGCAGAGGCCGCCTCTCACATCCCCTGGTTCCGCAAGTGGGACACGGTGTTCGAATGGACGCCGCCCACGTTCCGCTGGTTCATCGGAGGGCAGACGAACCTCTGCTATAGCTGCCTGGACCGCCACGTCGAACAGGGGCGCGGCGGCCACGCGGCGCTCATCGCCATCGACGAGCGCGGCGAGCGAAAGGTCTACACGTACACCCACCTGCTTAACGACGTGAAGAGGGCGGCGGCCGCCCTCCGCGGCCTCGGCATCGGGAAGGGCGACCGCATCGCCGTCTACATGCCCACCTGCCCGGAAGCGATAACGATAATGCTCGCGGCCGCGCGCATCGGCGCCATCCACGTCGTCGTGTTCGCCGGCTTCGGCGCCAGCGCGCTCGTCGACCGCGTGGGCAGGACGGGCTGCCGCCTGCTATTCACCGCCGACGGCACGTGGCGCAAGGGAAACGACGTCCCGCTCAAGAAGATCGTCGACGACGCCGTGAACGAGGGTGCCGGCGTCGAACGGGTAGTCGTGCTGAAACACACCGGCCTCGACGTCTCGTTCGACCCGGAGCGCGACCTGTGGTGGGACGACTTCCTGGCCCTCGGCGAAGGGCGCGACGACGGCTACGAGATAATGGAAGCGAACGAGCCCGCCTACATCCTCCCTACCTCCGGCACGACCGCGAGGCCAAAGCTCGCAGTGCACACGCACGGGGGCTACCAGGCGCACGTCTCGAGCATGTCGCGCTGGGTCTTCGGCCTCAACGAGAGCGACGTCTGGTGGGCGACGTCCGACATCGGGTGGGTCGTCGGGCACGCCTACATCGTTCACGGGCCGCTCCTCGCCGGGGCGACCACCGTCGCCTATGAGGGCGCCCCCGATCATCCCGGGCCGGAAGCGTTCTATCGCGTCATTCAGGACAACGGGATCACAGGGATGTTCACGTCGCCTACGCTTGTGCGGCTGATGATGCGCTACGGCTCCGAGGTGGCGCGCCGGTTCGACATGAGCCGGTTGCAGCGGGTCTTCTCCGCCGGCGAGGTGCTGAACGCGCCGGCGTGGGAATGGTTCCAGAAGGAGGTCTTCGACGACCGCATCCCGGTGATCGACCACATGTGGGCCACCGAGACCAGCGGGCCCATCATCGGCAACCCTTACGGCGTCTGCATGCTCCCGATCAAGCCCGGCTCCGGCGGCATTCCCCTGCCGGGGATCGAGGCCGATGTCGTCACGCCCGAGGGAGTGCCCTGCGCCCCC
Source organism: Dehalococcoidia bacterium (assembly GCA_030018455.1). NCBI lineage: Bacteria > Bacillati > Chloroflexota > Dehalococcoidia > Dehalococcoidia bacterium. The sequence continues at coordinate 53,725 of JASEFU010000006.1, read as the reverse complement.
GGCGAAAAAGGACTGTTCGTCATCCGCCGGCCGTTTCCCGGTCTGACCTCACAGCTATGGGGCGAGCCGGAGCGCTACGGCCCCGATTACTGGGGGCGCATCCCCGGCCTCAACGTCTACTCGACCGGCGACGCTGCTTCGAAAGACGAGGACGGCTACATCTGGTTCAGCGGCCGCGCCGACGAAGTGATCAAAGTGGCGGCCCACCGCATCGGCACTATCGAGGTGGAGACGGCGTTCCTGCAACACCCCGCCGTGGCCGAGGTCGGCGTCACCGGACGGCCGGACGAGTTACGCGGCGAGGCGATATCGGCTTTTGTGGTGCTGAAGCAGGGCCATCAGCCGTCGGAAGAACTGCGAAGGGAGCTGCTGCAAACGGTGCGAAAGGAGCTGGGCCCCGTGGCCGTGATCGGCGAGATGAACTTCGTCGACATGCTGCCGAAGACGCGCAGCGGCAAGATCATGCGCCGCGTCCTCAAAGCCGTCGTCCTCGGCCGCGAGCCGGGCGACATCTCGACTATCGAGGACGAGGGATCGGTGGAAGAGGCGCGCGAGGCCTGGCGGCAAATGACGGCGCTCGTTGGACAGGAGGCGAAAGAAGAGAAAGCGTAGCCGGCGCTAAGTCCTTAAACGGTTTTGATAGAGATTGCCCGTGTGGTGAAAGGCGGTCTGAAAACCGGCGGGACTAAAATTAAATGGTGGCTAGCGAGGGGAGGAGGGAGCCGTATGCGCAGAATGATGGCATCTGAATTCGGCGAAGGACCCGGCGGCAGGAGGGAGGGCGAGATCAGGGGTGTGAGGAGCACGGCGGCCCTGTCCGGTCACCCCCTTCACCCATTCTTCGTTCTCTTTCCCGTGGCGTTCCTGGTCAGCGCCCTGGCTTCGGACGCCGCCTTCATGGTAACCGACGATGGGTTCTGGGCGAGGGCCTCGCAGTGGCTCGTGGGCGCCGGGCTTGTGACGGGAGCGATTGCCGCCGTCTTCGGACTGACCGATTTCCTGACGATCCCCCGTGCGCGAATTCTCAGCGGCTGGGTGCATTTCCTGGGCAATGGTACCGTCCTGGGGCTGGCGCTGGCGAACTGGTTGATCCGCCTCGACGACCGCGCCGATGCCGTTGCCCCGGTTGGGGTCGGCCTCTCGTCCGCCATCGTCGCCATCCTGCTCGTCACAGGTTGGCTCGGCGGCGAGCTGGCCTACCGGCACAAGATAGGCGTGATCCCGGGCGAACGGTGGATCGAACCCGAGGCCCGCCGCCGGGCGGCCTGACGGTACGCCTCGCGCCTTCCGCCGAGAACAAAGCTAGGCCGAGCTCACCGCTCGGACCTGACGTTCCCCCCGAGGAGGGTCTACGCTGCCCTGCGTCTCGCCCTCGCGCTCTCCGCAAACAGGGATATCATCTCTTTGTTGAAGGCGGGAATATCCCGCGGGCCGCGGCTGCTAACCAGGTTCCGGTCGCGGACAACTTCCCTGTCTACCCAGCGGCCGCCGGCATTGCGAATGTCGTCCTGCAACGAGAAGAAGCTGGTTATCGTCCGTCCTTTGACGAGGCCGGCCGACACCAGAAGCCAGGGCGCATGGCATATGGCCGCTATGGGCTTGCCCGACTCGCTGATCCGGCGGACGAAATCGCGGGCCCGCTCGTTCATGCGGAGGATATCGGCGTTCAAGGCGCCGCCCGGTAGGAGGACCGCGTCGAAGTTATTGGGGTCCGCTTCGTCGAGGGTCATGTCGACCTTGTACTTGTCCGCCTTGACGTCGTGGTCCATCGATTGCACTTCGCCGCTGTGAGGGGCGATGACCAGCGTCGTCGCTCCCGCCTCTTCCAGCGCCTTCCTCGGCTCCGTCAGCTCCACCCTCTCGAAGCCGTTTGTGACCAGAATAGCGACGCGCAGGCCGTCGAGCCTTTGCGTGCCCACGGCCGGTTTTCTTTGTTGCATTGCCTCCACCTCCTCTGCGTACGGGGTCCCATGGCGCTCGGACATCGCCTCATCATGCTCTCTGGCGAGCGGCGTCGAAGATTCGTACCTTCGGCTGCTTTCTATAGCAGCGCCGCGCCAGGGAGACCAGATGATGACGGCGGCGGTGGCCGCGGCCAACAGGGTGAAGAGGAGATCAGCGCCCGCAGCAATGGCCACGACAGTCAAGATGAGCGTCGTAACTGCCAGAATCGCTATCTCCGGCTCATGGCCGCGCCAACGTGCGAAAGTCGTCGCGCGGAAGTCTCGCGCCTTGTCGAGCAATGTCATGCTCCTTTCACATTGTCACTAAACATAATATTGGCGGAGGGTGCACGGAACGTGAAGGGCGCGGCCGCCTCCGTGAAGGAAGCATGACAGTCGGGAACAGGCGTTTTCCTGGAGACGTCGAGAGAAAGGAGGTCCGCGGCGCGCTACCGAGGCCGGCGCCAGGGAGACCAGACCGCCACGGCGGCGACGGCAACGACCAGGAGCGTGAACAGGATGTCGGCTCCCGCGAAGATGGCGGCGATTGCGAGAATGAATGTCGTCGCCGACAGAATCGCGACTTCGGGCTCGTGGCCCCGCCAGCGGGCAAAAACGGCGGCGACGACGTCCTCGAGCTGCCGCCTGTCGGCGCGCGCCCGGCGCGTCTCTTGAGGGCGTTCGTCGCTCTTCTCCACCAGGCGGAGCGTCTTCTTGCGCGTGGGCGTCGTCTTGCTCATGGCCTTCCCAGGTATCTTCGGTCGATCTCCCATCGAAGCTCAGCCCCCATCTTGCGGCCGATGTGGCGCCGTCAAGCCTTCGGGCGCCGTCCGAACGTGGGCGGGCAACCGCCGGGCAGACGTCGCCCGGGGAACAGCGCGCAGCGGTTCTGCCCGCCCGCGGCGAAGGCGTGTCGTTCGTGGTATGCTATGAGCAGACGGGCCGGCGACGCCGGACGAGCCGCTTTTCGAGATGGTGTTGCCGGGCTTCTCGAGGTCTTGAGGTGAGAAGAAGAGTAACGGCTGAGACCGTTGAATTGACGGCGGAAGAGGCCGGATGGCGTATCGTCGCGGAGGGGTTTGACCCCTTAACTGAACGCGGCGTCGAGGCCGTCTTTTCCGTCGCCAACGGCTACTTCGGCGTGCGCGCCGCGCTGGAGGAGGGAAACCCCGCTTCCTACCCGCTTCTCATCGTTGCTGGAATCTACGTTCCTGCTGGCCAGCCCACTCGTCAGACGCTGCTTACGCTGGCCGATCCAGCGCAATTGAACATTACTCTCGGTGGGCAGCGGCTGGAGATGTCGGAAGTGGAAACGCTGCTCCATGCGCGCGAACTCGATATGCGACGAGCTCTGTCGAAGCGGACTTGGGTCTTCGTCGACGGCGAAGGGCGGCGCTGGCGCTGGGAGTCCTTTCGTGTCGCCGCTGCCTCCGTCCCGGACTGCTACCTCTACTCGCTGAAGCTCAGCATCGAGGAGGGTGAGCCGGCGCGGGTCGTCGTCTCTTTTCCCACCGGCGTGATACTCACCCATGAGAGCGCCGACGAGGAAACGGAAGTGCTGGGCGCGCAGGACCTCACCGCTCCCCACCTGTTGAGAGGAAAATCGACGGTGAAGGCAGCGCGTACCTGGGCCGTCGACGGCTCCATTGCGGCGAACGCGAGAAAGGAAGAGCCGCTCGTTATAAACGCCGCCAACCGCATCGTGACGGTTACGGGCGGAGGGCTGGAACATGAGTGTGCCTTTGACGAGGTGCTGGCCGATCATCAGCGCGTCTGGAAAGAACGCTGGGAACTGGCCGACGTCATGATCGGTGGCGACCTTCGACTGCAGCAGGCCGCCCGCTTCGCCGTTTATCACTTGCTCTCATCGGTCGCGGCTGTCGATGGCCGCTTTTCGGTCGGCCCTCGTGATCTCTCCGGGCGCGCTTATCACGGGCACGTCTTCTGGGATACCGAGATCTTCGTCCTTCCGCTCCTTTCCTTCGCCTGGCAGGAGGCGTCCCGCTCCTGCCTGCTCTACCGATACCGCACACTCGGGGCGGCCCGTCACCGCGCGAAAAGCTTCGGCTACGAGGGAGCCATGTACGCCTGGGAGTCCACCGACACCGGCGACGATGTCACGCCTCCGTTTGCGGTCCTCCCTAACGGCAACGTCCTCCGCATCCTGAACGGCGAACAGGAGAACCACATCTCCGCCGACATCCCTTACGCCCTCGTCCAGTACTGGAAGGCAACTGGCGACGACGAGTTCATGCGGCGGTACGGGGCGGAGATACTCGTGGAGTGCGCTCGCTTCTGGAGGAGCAGGGTCTCGCCGGAGGGCGGCGCGTACTCAATTCACAATGTTATCGGCCCCGATGAATACCATAACGGCGTGAGTAACAACGCCTACACCAACGCCATGGCCCGCTGGACGCTGCTCGAGGCCGTGAACTGTCTGGAGCGGTTCCATAAGGTTGACGCCGGAGGCGCGAGGGAGCTCGTTCGCCGGCTCGGTGTCGGGGATGATGAGCCGATGGGCTGGCGGGAGGTCGCCGAAAAGCTGGTGCGCAGTACCTTCTACGAGGATGAAGTTGTCCCCCAGTTCGACGGCTTCTTCGACCTGGACGAGATCGATGTCGAATCATACCGCCGCGCCGGCATCCCCCTGGATATCGCCGTCGGACACGACGCCGTGCAGCGCATGCGGGCGGTGAAGCAGCCGGACGTCCTCATGGCGCTGTTCCTGTTGCCCGACCTGTGGACAGAAGCTTCCGCCCGGCGCAACTTCGAGTACTACGAAAACATCACCGCCCACACCAGTTCCCTGAGCGCGCCGATCCACGCCCTGCTCGCCGCGTGGATGAGAGATGACGAGCTCTGCCGGTTCTATCTTGAGCGGTCGATGGAGATCGACCTGGGGAACGACTTTCGCGGCGCCGCCACCGGCATTCACGTCGGCTCGCTGGGCGGGCTGTGGCAGGCCATCGTCTTCGGACTCGGCGGCCTCAAGTTCTCGCACGACCTCCTGGAGTTCGATCCGTTCCTCCCTTCCTCGGTCGAAAGCATTGACTTCTCATTCATCTGGCAGAGACGGCGGGTGCAGGCGAGGGTAGGGCCGCGCACGCTCGCGCTGCAGGTGGAGGGAGAACCGTGCGAAGTGCGCGTCAACCGGGCGCGGCGGACAGTGGGCACGGGAGAGGCGGAGACCTTCGACTTCGATCCGCAGCTTACGTACTGGGGAGCCACGCGCGAGGAAGGCGGTACGTAATGGAAACAAAGAAGAGCCTGCTGCTGCCTCTCGAAGGATCGGTAGCCCCGGAAGGGCCCCTGCACGTCGCCGCTGCTATAGCCGACTTGCGCCAGGTGAATATCAGCGTCCTGTACGTCTCTCCCGAGCCGCTCCCCCGACAAAAGGTGCTCCGCGTACTGGGCATCAGCGGCGATTGGGCGGAGAAGGTGGAGCCGCTGAACGCCGTCGGCGAGCCGGCGCAGGAGATCTTACGCGTGGCCGGCGAAATCGGCGCCGATAGCATCATCATGCTCACGCGCGGCGGAACGGGAGAGCCGGAGACGCTGCAGCACCTGACTATCCCCGTCTTGCAGGACCCTCCCTGCCCCGTCTTCGTCGTGCGCATGGCCCTCGACCTCCTGTCGCAGACCGGTAGACTGCGGCGAATGCGCCGCATACTCGTCCCCCTCGACGGCACGGCGGAAGCGGCCTTCGCGCTGAAAGAAGCGTCCGGCCTCGCCAAGCAGGCAAACGCCCGCCTCCTGATGCTCCACGTAATCGAGAGCAACCCGGAGCGGGGAAAGGCCCCCGCGACGCCCTCCTTCTCCGACCACTCGCCTTACGAGATGGAAGCATGGGGCGATGAGTTCTTCCGCAGCAACTTCGCCCTTACGCCCGCCCCGCAAGGGCTGGAGGTCGAGATAGCGCTGCGCTTCGGCGACCCGCAAAGCGAGATCATCCAGTTCGCCGCTGAGAGCGACTGCGACCTCGTCGTCGCCGCCTGGAGCGGCAACCTGTCGCCCGGCCGCGCCGCCGTGGTACTGCGGCTGCTGCACGAAGCGACGTGTCCCTTGCTCTTCCTCCTCGGGAAGAGGTCAACCTGAAGACCTTACGTCGCCGCTTGTTCCAACGGCACCGCTTCCGAAGGGCGCCTCGCCGGCCGGAGGGCGACGTAGACGCCCGCGAGCACAAAAGCCGACCCCAACAGCTCCAGCGCCGTCGGCGTCTCGCCGAGAACGAACGCGGCGAGAGCTGTCGCGCCCACCGGCTCCCCCAGGATGGCGACCGCGACCAGGGCGGCGGGGACGTAAGCCAGCGACCAGTTGATCGCCGAGTGCCCGATGAGTTGCGGCACGAGGGCAAGCAGCCCGAACATCAGGAACGTCTTCGCGCTGTAACCGGTGAAGGACTCGCCCGCAACGATGACCGAGGCGACCAGCAGCAAAGCCGCCGCCGTGTAGGCCGCGCCGATGTAGCCTGTCCACGCCATCTCTCGGCGCGCCCTCCGGCCCGTCATCAGATAGGCGGCGCTGAAGACCGCACCCAGCAGCGCATAGAGGTCGCCCGTCAGCGTGCCCCAGCCTTCGCCGACGTCTTCCACCGCCATCACGCCTGCCCCCGCTATCGACACCGCGATCCCCGCCCACGTCGCCTTCGCCACTCTCTCCTTCAGCAGGAAGGGCGAAGCCAGCCCGACGAAGAGCGGGTTGGTAGTGACCAGCACAACGGAAGTGATTACGGAAGTCTGCTGAAGCGACGCAATCCAGAACCCGAAGTGGAGGGCGAGAAACGCGCCCGCCAGCAGCGGCCAGCGGAGGCTTCGCGCCTGGAACGGGTACCTCGGCGCCAGGACGACGGCCGCCGCGCCCGCGGGCATCGCCGCCAGCCCCAGCCGGTAGGCGGCGATAACGAGCGCGGGGGCCTCCGCCTCGCGGATAAGGACGGCGGCGGACGAGACGGCGATGACGCCGAGGGCGAGCACGAGATACGCAGGCGACCGCACGTTCGCGATCGTATCACAGGAAGCCGTTAGGGGTGAGGCCGCAGCGCCGTCCCTCTAGTCCGCATCGAGCGGTGGCGGGTATGTGATCCGCCCGCCTTCCACGCGCGCCCAGGGCGTGACCCGATGGGGCTGCGTCTTCCTCCGCCCCATGATGTGCTCGACCCGCACACCCCTGACCGTCAGGGCGTCGCTTATCAGCGAGCGGTGGCAGCGCCAGGGCAGCGCCTCCGCGCACATGATGGCGACGCATTCCTTTCGCGCCGCGTCTATCAGCGAGGCGATACCTTCCTGAAAGGCGTCCGTCTGCATGTAGTCGGCGAAACCGCGAAACGCCGGGTTGCGCCATCCCGCATTGGGCGAATCGGCGCGGGCGCGGCGGAGACCACCCAGGCCGGCGGCGTGCGCGTAGCGGACCCCCGCTTTCTCCAACGCCCGCGCCAGGTCGTCGCGATTGAACTGGGGGTTCCTGCGCGAGCCGGGGACGGTGCGCACGTCGACAAGCAGGGTCACGCCGTGCTCCTTGAGCAGCGCCAGGAATTCGTCGAGGGGGCGTGTCGAATGGCCGATGGTCAGTACGGTGGGCTCATTGCTGGACGTAGACGGCATAACGGTGGCTCCGCCTCTGTATCCTACACCCACCGTCACGCGCGACAAACGGAACCATCTGCAGCCTAGATCCGGGCCCAGCGCACACGACGCCGATCGCGCTCTTCGCGCGCCACGTCCAGGTCGTGACGGGCCCGCGCCATCAACTCCTCCGCGCTCGCCTCTCCCTCCAGCGCCGAAGCCACTCCTATGCATACGCCGACCCACAGGACGATGGCTTCGCCCCTGACAGTGATGCTCGGCGGCTGCCGGGTCACCAGATGCTCCAGCCGCCGCACGAACGCCCTCGCCCCATCGCGATTGCACTCGAGGAGGATGACCGCGATCTCGTCGTCGCTCAGCCTGGCCGCGACGTCGGACGCCCGCTTGCTCGACTCCACAACGCGCCCGATGTGCCTCAGCACGGTGTCGCCGCATTCTCTCCCGTACGATTCGTTGATGGCGCTCAGGTTGTTCACGTCGACGAGCGTCAGGGAGAGAGGGATGCCTTGACGCCGCGCCCGCCGGTAGTCTTCCCGAAGGCGCAGCCAGAAGTACTGCTCGTCGGGCAGCCCCGTTACGGTGTCGCGCGAGACCGGCGCTGCCGTCCGGGGAAGACCCTCGGGCGCTGTCCTTGCCGTTCTTAGAGCCACCGCGCAGATGCCTACTGCCGCCACCATCAGCAGGGCGTTGAAGAACGCCAGGTGCGGCATTTCCTGCCACTCATCCAGCATTCCGACAAGAAGGCCCGCGCCGACGAACCCGATGGCGACGAGGAGGTAGCGCCGAAGATTCTCCGGCCAGCCGGTCTGGCTTTCCTCTTCGTCAACTTCCTCCGAGGGGTGACCGTTCTGCCGTCCGAAGCGGCCATTTCCAAGCATGGAGCGCCTCCCGACACTAGTTGCAGTACGGTAGGACGGGCGCGACGTGATCACGCCGTCCTTAACACAATCGGCACAAAACCGAGAAGCCGTTGCCCAAAATGCTCCGGAAAACAGGGAATTTCTGCCAGGCCGTCATGTTGAGGAAATTGGGGACGTGCGGAAGGTCCGGCAGGGCCGCGCAAGAGATGTCAGGGGTAGATGCCCCTTATCTCCGTCGCGTCGACGACGCGCCGCGCCCCCAGCATGACCGCCGCTAGCCGCAAGGGCACCGTCTGCTCTTCCGCCAGCGCCGAAACCTCGTGAAAGGCGCGAATTATGACGCGGCGCAGCCTTTCGTTCACCTCGTCCTCCTCCCAGAAGAAGAACTGCAGGTCCTGCACCCACTCGAAATAAGAGACGATAACACCGCCCGAATTGGCGACGATGTCCGGCACGACGAGGATTCCCTTGCCATCGAGGACGGCGTCGGCCTGGGGGGTGACCGGCCCGTTCGCCCCCTCGACGACGATCTTCGCCCTCATGCGCTCGGCGACGCCTTCGTCCACCTGCCCTTCCATCGCTGCCGGTATGACGACGTCGACCGGCAGCTCGAGTAGCTCCTCGTTCGTCAGGTGGTCGCCGAACGGCGCCTCGATGAGCCTTCCGCCCTGCGCCTTGTATCTTGTCAGCTCCGCGGGGTCGAGGCCGTCGCCGTTGTGCACGCCGCCCGAGGTGTCGGACGCGGCGACGATCTTGCAGCCTGATTCGCGCAGGCACTGCGCCGCGTTCGCGCCCACGTTCCCGAACCCCTGGACGGCGACCGTGAGGCCGTCCCGGCGCAGGCCGCGGTAGGCGGCGGCTTCCAGCGTGACGTAGTTGATGCCGCGTCCCGTCGCTTCCCGGCGGCCCGCCGTCCCACCGATGCTCACCGGCTTGCCCGTCACCACGCCGGTCACCGAGTAGCCCTTATGCATGCTTATCGTGTCCATGATCCACGCCATCACCCGCGCGTCCGTCCCCATGTCGGGGGCCGGCATGTCCTCTTCCCGCCCGATGAGGATGCTGATTTCCGTAGCATAGCGGCGCGTCAGGTTCTCCAGTTCCCCCTCCGTCAGCTTCTTGGGGTCGACGACGACGCCTCCCTTCGCGCCGCCGAAGGGGATGTTTGTGATGGCGCACTTCCACGTCATCAGCATGGCCAGCGCTTTCATCTCGTCCAACGTAACGGCGGGATGATAGCGGATGCCGCCTTTCGCCGGCCCTCGCGCCACGTTGTGCTGAATCCGGTACCCTTTGAATACCCGCGTGGAGCCGTCCGCCATGCGGACAGGGAAGCTCACGGCAAGCTCTCGCCGGCAATTAGCGAGGATCTGCCGCATCCCGTCCGATAGCTTGAGGCGGTCGGCGGCCCTGTCGAGCTGCGATACGGCGACGTCATAGGGGTTAGAGGAAGGCATCATCATGCAGGCCTCCAGTATGGGAATCCCTTCCGCCGTTGAGAACCGGGCAGACCGGGAGACGACACGCCCGGCAGACGATCAGCCTCCTGCGCCGCCAGCGGAGCCGAGGAAGTAGGTGTGACAGGCCTCGTCCAGCGCCTCCCGCCCCAGCGAGGGCTTCTCGCCGTTGTAGCGGGCGGCGTCGGCTATCGCCTCAACGATGTCGCGTGGGTGGCAGCCGCGGAGCCGGCGCTCCTGTTTAGCGTACCAGCGCTCGAGCAGATAGTCGACCATCGACCCGTCGACCTCGATCTTTTGCTCACGGCAGACCCTCTCGAAGATGCCGCGGAACTCCTCGCGCGTCGGGTCGGGGATTTCCACCTTGTAGCGGATGCGGCGCAGGAAGGCCTCGTCCGCCAGGTGCTCGGGCGGCAGGTTCGTCGAGAAGATGGGTATGACGTCGAACGGCACCTCTACCGTCTGGCCCGTGTGCAGCGAAAGGTGGTCAACCCCGCCCTCGAGGGCGACGATCCAGCGGTTAAGCAGCTCGACGGGCGGGATCTGCTGCCGCCCGAAATCGTCGATGATGAGCAGCCCGCCGTTCGCCTTCATCTGCAGCGGCGCCTCGTAGACCTTTGAGCGGTCGTCGAACACCAGCTCCAGGCTGTGCCGCGTAAGCTCGCCGCCCGCCATCACCGCCGGACGCCGTATCGCCGCCCAGCGACGGTCGCGGCGCTCGTCCGTGCCCCGTTCCTTCGGCTGGACCGTCCGGTGCTTGGACGGGTCGAAGAGGCGGACGATGTGGCCGTACACTTCCAGCGCGTAGGGGATGTACGTGTGACCGGAGATTGCCTGTCCCAGCAGATGCGCGATCGTCGTCTTGCCGTTGCCGGGCGCGCCGTAGATGAGAATGGGATGCCCGGAGAAGATGGCCCTGCCGATGCGTGAGACCGTCTCCTCGCTGAGGACGAGCTCACTGAGAGCCGCGGAGACCACCTTCGGAGTGAAGCTGCGGCCGCTCACCGACTGCCGCTTTACCTGCGCCACGTAATCAGTCAACGGCACGGGGGTCGGCCCGACATACGCGTTACGCTCGAAGGCCGTGTTGGCCCTCTCCAGGCCGCGACCAGTCAGCCGGTAACGGTAGGTGGCCGGCCCCTGGCCTTCGCCGGGGATTATCTCCGTCAGACCGTCCCTGGTCAGGAAACCGAGCACCTCCTGCATCACCGGCATCGAGAGGGCAAGCGTGGCGGCGATGTCGCCGGCGGAGGGCCGGGCGCTGTAGTAGAGAGCCTTAAGCGCCAGCTCGACGAGAAAGCCGAGGTCGAGCCCGGTATCAGCGAGATACGTGGGCTCCGCCAGAGGGTGTTCGTCGGTCTTCGGGTGTTCTGGCGTCTCGAGAGAGTATCGCAACAGTCGGACCTTTCCAGTCTCCTCCTAAGAGGGCGCGTTGCAGTCTTCGGGTCCCGCTTGATGATCGGCAGGGGACCCGTCGGGCGACAGGACGGTGAACCGGAGCCTGCAGCGCCCGATCTTTATCTCGTCCCCGTCTTCCAGCATCGCCCAATTGACGTTGTTGCCGTCAATCAGCGTGTGATGAGCGGGACTGAGGGAGCGGACTATAAAGCGGCCCGCCGCCAGGCTTATCTGCGCGTGCTGCGAGGCCACCGCGCCGTCTTCGACGGGGAGCGTGACGTCGCAGCCGGGGTCGGCCCCGATTACGAGAGGGGCGTCTCCCATCGTGATCGTCTTCGTGCTGCCGCGGCTGTCCTCGATGAGCAGCCGGGCGAGAGCGGGAAACGTCGCGACCGGCTTCCTTGTCTGATGGGAGACCGGAAGGTCCGCAAGCACGCGCCGGTCCGGAAGGTCGGGGACAGCCCGTCCCGGCGCCTCGCTCGCTCTCCAGTGCGAGACGGCCTCGCCCGCGTTTTCGACCAAAGCGGTGGAGACTCTGATCGCCCCCCTGCCTGTCACCATGGCCAGGTGTCGGAGCGCGGAGCCGACAAAGGCCAGGGAGAGGAGCAGCCCGCGTCCGCTCGCCAGTAGCGCCCTGCCCAGCGGACGCAACGAAGGAAGCTGCAGCGCCGGCGAAGTCGTCACGCTGGCTCCAGGCGCGTCTTCCGGCCGCAGCGCTCCTTTCTTCACGCGCGCTCTTCGCGCCGGACGCTTGCCGGACTGGGAACGGCCGTCCTGGCTGCGGGCCTCCGGCTTGTCGCGGAGCCGCTGGTCGTACTCGGCCCTCCGCCGCTCATCCATCAGTATGGCGAAGGCTTCGTCCAGCTCGGCAGGCCGGTAACGCCATTTCGCTTCGCCGCCGTCCCGTTGCAGCGTCCTCAGTACCGTATAGGCGCGTCTTATCAGCTCCGGCTCCGCCCGCGGGTCGACCGCAAGCATCCCGTAGTAGTCGTTATTTCTGTTGGGGCGCTTCTTCGTTGGGAAGAAGGGCGGCCGCGTGCGCTCGGGTGGCTGCTGTCGGGCCCGTTCCCGGCGCAGTTGGGCGACGCGGGACACCGCGGCATCGTAGTGGCGGCGGCGCTCCGGCACGATCAACTCGGCATAGGCGGAGTTCAGCGCCTCCAGCTCTTCTTCGACGTGGCGGATCGCTGCCTGCGCGCGCAGCTTCTCGGCAACGTACCAGTAGGCTTCGATGATGACGTCTTGAGGGGCATCGGGGTCTAGCTGCAAGAGCTGATAGTGGTCAAGCTCCGCCGGAGAAGACGCTCCACTACGGCTGCCTTTCGTTCTTCTCACGGCCGGTCCCAACCCCTTCCCTAGTCACCCAACACCTTCACAAGCTCAATCATGACGGGGCCGAGGATGACTATGAAGAGCGACGGCATGATGAAGAAGACGAGAGGGAACACCATCTTCGCCGGCGCCCGCCTTGCCTCTTCTTCAGCACGCTGTCTGCGGTGCCGCCTTATATCACCGGCCTGGACGCGGAGGGCAGCTCCCAGGCTCGTGCCCAGCTCTTCCGCCTGCACGATCATGTTGGCGAACGTCTTGAGGTCGGCGACGCCCGTCCTTTCCCCCATGTCGCGCAGCGCGTCGCGTCGCGCCTTTCCCATCGACACCTCGCGCAGCATCTCCGCGAACTCCTCCGAGACGGGGCCTTTCAGCTTCTCGGCGACGCGGTTGAAGGCAGAGTCCAGTCCCAGGCCGGCCTCCACGCACGTCGTCATCAGGTCAAAGGCGTCCGGCAGGCTCCGCCAGATCGCGAGTTGCCGCCCGCGGACGCGACGCCGGAGCCAGATGAAGGGCATGAGCACGCCAAAGAGGGCGAGGATGGGCACGAATACCAGCATTCCCGGAGCAAGGTCGCCGTCTGTCGCCGCCCAGGCGAGAAGAAAGCCGGTAAGCGGCATCAGCGCTCCCATGAAGATGACAAAGAGGAAGAACGCCGGCAGGGTCATCGGCTGGCCCGCTGCTATGAGGTTGCGGCGCGTTCTGGCAATAAACGCCGGCGGCAGCAACTCGATGACGAACCGTGCGAGACCTTCAACGACGGGCAACACCACACGGTCCTCGAAGGGAACGTCCTGCAGCCGCTGGTACGCCTGCCGCTCCGACGCCAGATTGCGCACGCGCGCTTCCGCCGTCCCGCCGCGCGAGCGCTGCACCTGCCACGTCCCGAACGAGACGATGGAGAGAAAGACGAAAACCGAACTCAGTACCGGTAAGACCATTTCCTCCCCTATATCTCGATCCCCACTATGCGCCTGATGGTCATGAAGCCCAGCAACTGCAAAGAGCCGGCGATGATCAGAAGGATGATCCCCGCTGTCTCCGTCCAGAGGTTCGACATGAGGTCAGGATTGAGCAGGAAAAAGACGAACGCGAGCACCGCCGGCCACAGCGACAGTACCCAGGCCGCGAAACGCTGCTGGGCCGTGAGAGTCCGTATCTCGCCGCGGATGCGGTCGCGCTCCCGTATCGTCTCCGCCACGTTGTCGAGGATCTCCGACAGGTTGCCGCCCGTCGCCCGCTGGATGAGCGTGGCCGTAATCACAAGGTCGAGGTCGTAGCTGCCCACGCGTTCCCCCATCGCGAGGAGCGCGTCCTCCAGCGACGCCCCCAGCCGCACGTCGGCGACCAGCCGACCGAACTCCTCCGACAGCGGCGGGTCGATCCGCTGGGCGGCGGCGTCGATCGCCTGGAGCATCGCGAAGCCGGCGCGGATCGAGTTCGCCACGTGCGTCAACCCCTCGACGAGCTGACGGTCGATCGCGCGCACGCGGCGCCTGATCCTCAGCGTGAGATAGACGGCGGGCAGCATGTAGCCGATGAAGCCGAAAACGATTCCGAGCAGTATCCCTGCCGCCTGCCCCCGCGCGAGGAGAAGCGGGAGAGCGAAGAAGAGAAGCCCGAGCATCACCCGCATGAGCAGCCACTCGCCCACGCGCAGGCTCAGGTGCGCCCGGTCGAGGTCGCTAGCGGCGCGCTCCGCCCACGCGCTCGCCGTGAGGACGCGCCTCAGGAACGGTATCGCCGAGGGCCCGGGGCGTAGGAGCGGGCGCGTCCCGGCCTCCGACCCCTGCCCCTCACGCGCCAGCGCCTGCAGCCGCGCGTCCGCAGTTCTATCGCTGTTCAGCAGATAGAAGCCGGCCACGCCGCACAGCAGCGCGAGGAAGACAAACAGGGCGGCGAAGACAGCAATCATCTCCCGCTACGTCCTCAGCACCGAAGGTACGCCGAAATCAACGGCCATACCGCTCTTCACCATGCGGTCGGTGAAGGTGGGCATGATACCCGTCGGCAGCATCTCCCCCAGCAGACGCCCCTCCGCATCTATACCCGTCTGCTCCCAGCGGAAGAGGTCCTGCATGGTCACGACCTGCGACTCCATGCCCGTGATCTCGCTGACGAGCGTCACGCGGCGGCGGCCGTCGGCAAAGCGGCTCAGGTGCACCATGAGGTGCAGCGCCGATGCCATCTGCTCGCGTATCGCCCGTACAGGGAGGTCGAGGCCGGCCATCAGGATCATGTTCTCGATGCGGGCGAGGGCGTCGCGCGTCGAGTTGGCGTGGACGGTGGTCAGCGACCCCTCGTGGCCCGTGTTCATGGCCTGCATCATGTCGAACGCTTCGGGGCCGCGCACCTCGCCGACGATGATTCGGTCGGGGCGCATGCGCAGGGCGTTGCGGAAGAGGTCGCGCTGCGTCACCTCGTTCTTCCCCTCGATGTTGGGCGGCCGCGCCTCCATCGATATGACGTGGCTTTGCTGCAGCTTCAGCTCGATGGGGTCTTCGATGGTGATGATGCGCTCGCTGCTGGGGATGTACGCTGAAACGGCGTTGAGCAATGTCGTCTTGCCGGTACCCGCGCCGCCGGAGATCACCATGTTGAGGCGCAGGCGCACGCACGCCTGCAGGAAATCGGCGAGCTGCTGCGTCACAGTGTTGTTCTCGATGAGGTCCGCCATCATGTACTTGTCGGGGCGGAACTTGCGCACGGTGAGTATCGGGCTCCTGGGCACGAGCGGTGGGATGATGACGTTGACGCGCGAGCCGTCCGGAAGTCGCGCGTCGACGAAGGGCGACGTCTCGTCCACGCGCCGGCCCAGCGGCGAAATGATGCGGTCGATTATGCGCATGATGTGCACGCGGTCGCGGAAGCGCACGTTCGACAGGTAGATGATGCCGTCGCGCTCGTAGTACACCTCGTCGGGCGCGTTCACCATCACCTCCGATATCGACGGGTCTGCGAGCAGCGGCTCGATCGGCCCGTAGGCTATCGCCTCGTCGACGACGCGGCGCACGATCTTCTCCTTCTCTTCGCCGTACACCGACGGCGCGATGTTGCTCATCACCGCCCGCGCCGCCTGGTCCACCGCCTGGCGCGCCTGCGCCGGCTCCAGCTTCTCCACCGCCTGGAGGTCCATCTCCCGGAGAAGGTTCTGGTGGACCGCAAAGACGAGCTCAAACTCCTGCTCTGTGAGGCTTATCGCTTCCAGGAGCTCGTCGTCCACCCTGTTGTTGTTTTCGCCGGTCAGATGGTTCATTACCCCTCCGTCTCCTTTGCCGTGGTCTCGCGGCTCACCCGCGGCCCCTTGTTGCGCCCGAATACGCGGCCGAGCAGCGACTCCCGCGGCGGCTTGATCCCCACCACGGTGCGCGCCAGATCGGCGAGGTTGCGCGCCCCCGGCGCCGACGGGCGGCCGATAACCGCCGGCTCCCCCGTCTGCGCCCCCTGACGCACCCGCTGGTCGAACGGGACGCGCCAGAAGATCTCGCGCCCCAGCGCCTCTTCGATTGTGCTCGGGCGGACACCATCGCTCATCGCCAGGTCGTTCACCAGCACGCGCACGCGCTCCAGCGGGTACGACTCCGAACGCAGCGCTTCGAGCGCCCGCAGGGAGTCGCGCACGCTCGCGAAGTCCGTCGTCACAATCCACAGCACCAGCGACGCCGCTTCCAGCGCCGCCAGCGTGATGTCGTTCAGCGTCCCCGCCGTGTCGATGACGACGATGTCGTGGCTCTTCGACAGGAGCTCAACCGCTCTGCGGAAGTCCTCCGGCTTGACGCCCCGCCAGGCCATCGTCTGCGCCGGCCCCGGCACCACGTCCAGCCCGCTGGCGTGACGCGACAGGTAGTTGGGCAGCATCTCGCGCGTGACGCTCGCCGAGTCGCGCGCCAGGTCGACAATCGAGCGCTCCGGCGGCAGGTCGAGCATGCCCGCCACGTCGCCGAAGCCGTAGTCGGCGTCCACCAGCGCCACCGACTGCCCCGTCGCGCCCACGAGCGCGACGGACAGGTTCACGGCGATCGTCGTCTTGCCGATGCCGCCCTTGGGCCCGAAGATGGTGATGATCGTCCCCTGCGGGCCCCACGTCAGCGTCTGCCCGCGCTCCCGCATCTGCCGCCGCTCCTCCGACTCCAGCACGGTGACGATGGACTTCCCCATCTCTTCCGCGTTCGCCGGCATGACCACGAAGTCGCGCGCGCCCGCCACCATCGCCTTGCGGGCGAGGTCGATCTCGGGCTCGAACGAGTAGACGATGACCGGCGTTTGCGGGAGGGCGTTGAGGAGCGATTCCACCGTCTGGAGCGAGCGCATGACGGGCTCGCTGACGCCGACGAGGACGACGTCGGGCTCCAGCTCCACCGCCGTGGAGACCGCTTCCGTTCCGAAGCCCGCCTCGCCGGCGATGTCGAAGTGCGACTGCTTGACCAGGCGCTTGACCTCGTAACGGGCTTTCGCGTCCTGGTCGACGACCAGAATAGCGGGGATCTTTGCCATGGTGTTCCGCTCCTAACGCGTTCCCGTGGGCGTGCCGTACGGGATAAGGTTCGTCTCCGGGATATTGGATATATTTCGGTCGCCGAAGGAGCGGAGCGTAAGAGCAAGCTCGCCGCGCGCCTGGACGAGCGCGAGGAGCTGCGCCTGTTCCTGAGTCACCGCCAGCGTCACCGTGCGCGCGCCCGGGTTCGGCTCCACGTCTTTCGGCCGGTCCCCCAGCATATCGGGAGGCGCCGACGGCGTCGCCGTCCCCGTGCGCGCGGCCGCGGGAATCGGCTCCTGCGCTTCCTGCGCTACCGCCAGCACCTCCACGTTCTGGATAAGCGTGACGGCCTTGTCGACGCCCACGTCGCTTTCTTCGAGGATGCCGATGACATCCACCAGATCGCCCGGTAACACCAGCCCGCCGACGCTGCTCTCCTCAGAGACGCTGATGGAGAACGCGCGCAGCCCGGGCGGCAGCAGGAACGACACTCCCGCCCCCTCCTCCTTCACGTCTTGCACGCCCACCTTCGACGCCACCACCTGCTCGCCCTCGAGAATGGGGTAGCGGGCGTACTGTCCCTCGAGGGGCCCGATTTCGTCGAAGGCGCCGCTCAGCACCATGTCCTCCGGCACCTCCGCCAGCCTGAGCATCTCGGCGTCAAGCTGGGTGCGGGGCGCAATATCGTGGGCGGCGACGACGACGGTGCGCGTGTCTGCGGCGGCCGACGCCTCTTTGTCGTCGTCGCCCTGGTTGAGGGCGGCGAAGACGAGGACGGCGGCTATGACGGCGAAGAGGACGGCAAGGAGCAGGAAAGCGGCTCCCGGTCTGTCACCCTTTCTGAGAATAGTCCTTGCCATGGCGCCCCCTCTCCTACTCCACAAGACTAATTACCCGTAGACCGCCCGGATCGAGGGGCCCACCGCTGCTGTTGGGCGGCGCTTTGGTTCGGACGAACATGCCCCAAAAAGTTCTCTGACCCCACGGGCCCCCTGGATCGCACATCCTTTCGTCATGACTGTCCGGCGGTGCGCCGTCAATCGTGCAGCCCAGGATGTAGAAGCCCCCGAAGTATTCCAAGGGTTCCGGGTTGGGATGGCTCTCCTGCATCTCCTCTACCACTATCACGTAGATAAAGCGTGGGCTTCCCTGACAAATGATGTCCAGTGGCTGGTCGGAGGGAGGTTGGCCGAATATCTCCTCAAAGTCGTCGATTTTGTTTTCATCGGCGCCATCGCACACGGGCTCTAGCGCCAGCAGGTCCCGAATTCCCTTGAACGTGTCCGGGCCGACCTTGTTGCCGGGCGCGGTGTAGACTGGATCGTCTTTTCTACACAAGGCGGGCGTGCCATAGATGATTTTCTCCGAAATGTCCTTGCCCACGGCGCCCTGCCAGCTGCAAGGGTCGTCCGCCTCGTCGCCGAGGTTGACCAGCCCAAATTGGCCGTGTGTTGAGTCGCCTGCCCCGTAATCGAGGGGACAGATGGAGCCGAAGAGCGGTGAGTCGCGCTCGCCGTCTCCGTCCGTGTCTTCGAAGCACGGGCTGTCCTTAATGACCACCTCGAAGGGACGCAGCCCCTCGCTGATAGACTGCGGCGAACCCACACACGCTTTGGCGTGAGCCCCTACGTTGACGCTAAAGACATCGAAAAACCGACCCATCCACATCCCGGCCGCGGCCTCGGCGTCTACTGTAATGCTGTCGATCAGCGCGGGATCGTCCCCCGGCATGTCTGAATAGCATGTCGAGTCCGTGAACGGGGCGTGAGGCATCTCGTCCTGTTGCACGCCGTTGCGATCAGCCCACTCGATCGCGTCGGCCACCGCGCCCCCGGGATCCTCAGGCAATTGCTGTGCCCCTGCCAGCGCGGCCGCATCGACGTCCTTCTGCGCCGCTGTTCGCTCGCCCAGCAGCAGGCCCACGTCTACGATGCCCGCGATGAGCGCGAAAAAGGCGGGAATAAGGACCGCCAGCATGATCAGGTTTTGGCCACGCTGCCCACGGACGAGCCGCCACACAAGCCTTGCGAAACTCACGGGCAACCTCCTCCCGTCGTGATGCCGCTAACCCCCTGTTCCAATCGCATATCTGCGCATGCGCTCATGCGTAAGGAACCCGCGGGGCACCCGTCTCTGTCGGGCAGAAGACGTGAAATCGGGGTAAGCAGGTCGTAGCAGTATTCGACGTTGACCACTACGGACTCCCCGGGATCTCCGTGGCCATTTGTGTTCGGGTCGGTCCACCAGACGTCAACCGTAGCGTCTGGATCGGCCAGCAAGCCGTGGGAAGTGCCGATCGCCCTATCTGTAATCGCCGCGGCATCCGCTCCGACTATCCCGGTTCGGGCCGCTTCTCTCGCAGCGTTGGTCATCACTACCCAACGGTCGA
Source organism: Dehalococcoidia bacterium (assembly GCA_030018455.1). Taxonomy (NCBI): domain Bacteria; kingdom Bacillati; phylum Chloroflexota; class Dehalococcoidia; species Dehalococcoidia bacterium. The sequence goes on along the minus strand of JASEFU010000006.1, from coordinate 34,290 downwards.
GGGCGATCGCCGCGTCAACGATAATGAAAACTATGATGAATAGCACAGGCATTATGAGGGCGAACTCGATCAAGTTCTGCCCCTTGTCTGACAATCCGCGGGGGTGATGCTGGCTCATTAGGTCGTCTGTCCATAGCGGGCAGGGCGGAGTGAGCCGCCCCGCCCGCACGCGAGTGCCTTAGCCGCCACCTAGAGGCAGAGAAATATCGCAGTCGTCCTGCCACGTGATACAGCTGCCGATCTTGTCAAACATCGTGCCCACGTAGCCGCTCAGGGCAGCGCCGACCGCGATGATGGCGACAGCCACAACGCCCCCGATAAGGGCGTATTCCAGCAGGTCCTGGCCGCGCTCTCCGCCGAGCTTCGCCTTCAGGACCATCCAGTAGACACTTAGGCTGTTGAGCATTCCTTTGTCTCCCCTTTCGGAACTAAATTAAGCTCGCCTCTGAGGCTCGCCTACCGGCGAGCAAGCCCGCCTACCGCCTGCGTGCCGGCAGGCAGGGCGGGCAGGCCCGACGTCGGGCCGGATTGCGGGGTCCTTCCTTTGTCGCGGCGCCTCACCCCCCTTCGAGGGCGAACAGGAGAGACGGATGGCTGATAGGGCTTGCCGATGCGTTCCGGAGGCGGGTCCGCGCGCGCCTTCGCCGCGTGGGGGTCTCCCCCGATTGTCGAAGGCAGGCGCGGATGCGATAATAGGTTCGCAACCGGGGGCCTCTCCGCTCCTGTTGCCCTAGCCCCGCCGGCTCGTCAGACACTGCGCGGGGCTTTTTTTGTTTTGCAGATAACAAGGACGGCGCTGAGACTGCCCGTCAAAACGTATAACGCAGAAACGCGCTTTTCGCTTCGGTCCGGCCGCGAAAGAGAGGTCGACGGGGTTTCCCTCCCCTTGCGCGTGCCCGCCACCAAAGGCACGATATCGTTTTGAACTTTACACGTTCTGAAAGCCGCCTGTCAAGAGGGAATTCATCGAAGACAACATAATCCTCTTCGGACTCGTATTCCCCTGGAACCTCGGAGGCGAACAGGGCCCGATGGACGCGACGGCCCGAACGCGACGCGCCCGAATACGGCGAGGGCGCGTCGAGGGCGGCGGGCGGCGTCGAGCGCGGGCGGCAGCGCCGCCCCCTGCCGGGGGTTTCAACCCGCAGAAGCGTACCCCCTACGAGGGCGCTTCCTCGAAGCGGAGGCGGTGCGGGCCGATCACGATCTCGTCGCCGGGCTCCAGCACCGCCCACTCCACGCGCCGCTCCCCGATGCGCGTCGCGCGCCCGCGGTCGAGATGGTGCAGCATGTAGCGTCCCTCCCGCAGCCAAACGCGGACGTGGCGTCGGCCCACCTGCCCCGACGCGTCGGACAGACGCAGCGAGCAGTCGGCGTCCGTCCCTATCGTCACCGCGTGGTCGCCCAGCTCCAGCGCCGTCCCCAGCTGCGGCCCATCGATAACGATGAGGCGCGCCTTCGGGGCCTGCGGGCCGCCCCATCTCGTGACAGGCGGCGGACGGTACGATTCGACGGCGGGCGTCGGGCCGGCGGGAATCGCCTCGCGGCGCCGGCGCACGATGCGCAACGTCAGCGCGCCTCCGCCCGATAGCAGCAGCAGCGGCAGCCCGACGGCGACAATCCAGACGACGGCGCCCATACCGCCGCCCTCTTCGCCGGCGACGGCCGCGGGTGCGGGCGTGGGTGTCGGCGTCGGGGCGCTCGTGGGCGTTGCCGCGGCGCCGGGACGCGGGAAGGTCGTCTCGCCGCTCACCGTCATGCCGGCGGCGTTCACCGTCACCCTCAGCCTCGATTCGCCGCCGCCCGTTTGGCCGGGGAGGCGCAGGCGGAGGATGTACGCCGCCCGCAGCATCTTGCCGATGCCCTCGTACACGCCGGGGATGTCGCCGGGCGCGGGCGCCGCGATGAAGCGTCCGCCGCTCCTGCGCGCGACCTCCTCCAGATAGGGGACGTTGACCTCCGTGCCAACGCCTATGGTGAAGACGGGGACGCCCGCCGCCGACGCCTCCGCTAGCGATTGCTCCATCGTCGCTGCGCTAGTCGCCTCCCACTCGTGGCCGTCCGTGAGCAGCACGACGACCTTGCGTGGGAGAGGGGCGTCGCGCGCCGTGCGCACCCCGGCGATGACGGCGTCGTACAGGGCGGTGGCGCCGCCCGCCTGGAGGCCGCCGAGGGTGGCGGCGAGAGCCTGTCTGTCGCTGGTGAAAGGGCCGGGCGCGCCCAGGCCGTCGGCGAAGGCGATGATCGACGCGCGGTCGTTGGGCAACAGGCTGTCGATGAGTCGGAGCGCGGCCTCTCGCGCCGCCGCCAGGGGGGCGCCGGCCATGCTGCCGCTGGTGTCGATCACCATCACCACCGCCAGTCCCACGTCGGCGTCGACGGCTGCCTGCACGTCCTCGACGACGGCGGGTGCGCCGTCCTCCGTCGCGCTGAAGGACGCGGCGTCGAGCCCGCCGATGGGCGTCCCGAAGGCGTCGAGAACGGAGACGGCGGCGGTCACCCGCGGGTAATCACCGGCGATCACCTGGACGACGGCGACGGCTGCGGGCGGCTGCGCGTGGGCGGGCGCCTGGGAGAGCAGCGCTCCCGCGAGGAGCAGCGCGGCGGCGACGCGGACGGGCGGCTTGCGCATCATGCCTTCGGCCTCAAGCGGCTCCCGGCGTCGATAGCCCCGCGGCGGGACTGTTCTAGGGACACGTCGTCAGGGCGGCGGGGGAGCCGGCCGCGACCAATTATACCACTGAGCGAATGAATTCTCGGCTAGCGGCGGCGGAAGGGGAAGCGGACGCCCTTGAGGGCCATCTGGTAGAGGTGGAAGATGAAGCCGGCCATGGAGCCCCAGAACAGCATGCCGAAGAGGAGCTGCGTCCCGAAGCCGATATCGGGGTTGCCCAGGGCGGCGCCGATGCCGGTCCCGAGGGCCACGCTCAGTCCCACGCCGATACCGTTCATCTCGCTTTTATTATCGGCAGGGCGCGCGAAGGAATAAATGAGGGCCGTCACACATCCGCAACGTTTCCGTGTTGGACAGCGGCGGCGGCGACCCCGTGGGGCCGGGGGCCAGCGGCCGCTACGGCGAGGCCTGGTCGTCGGGGATCGGCGCCTGGCAGGTGCTGCCGTTGCGCCCGAAGACGAACTGGATGTCCTTGATGTCGATATCGAAGTCGACGAACTTCGGCTCCAGGTCGTACCACTGGTCGTAGAGGCCGAGGCCGAAGAAGCTGCCGTAACGGAAGGCTATCGCCTGGTCGTCCACCACGTCCACGTCGCAGTCGAGGTCGAGGTCGCCCTGGAGCATGCGGACGGTTATGTGGGCGTCGCCGCAGGTCTGCGTCAGGCCGCCGGGCAACGTGCCGGGGATCGGCTCCGCCAGAACGTCGGTCACCTCGCAGTTCTCATCGATGATGTCGGTGATGACACCGTTGTCCTTCGTCGGGCGGAAGCCGTCACGGTAGATAAGGTCGTTGGTGAGCGGCACGATGATTATGCGCTCGATGAGCCCGTCGCCGTTGGGGCCGGGCTGGATGCCGGGCTCGCTCGGGTCGTCCTTGGTGACGCAACCCGTGAGTATCCAGTTCTCGGTAAGGACGGTGGCGGTGCAGTTGGCCACCCGGCCCCCGCTTTCAAGCCACTCGTTGCTGGGCACAGGCGTCACGGCCAGGATCTTGTGCTCGAACTTGATCTGCTCCTCCCAGGCGCCGACCCCTTCCGGCTCCGAGTCTGAGTCGTTCGGCGAATCAGTGTCCCAGGCGTTGAACACCCACTTCTCGATGACGAGGCAGCCCTTGCCCTCCTCGGCGGAGAGGCAACCGCTCTTTGTGATCCAGAGGTTGTTCTCCGTCTGGATCCCGGGCTCCAGCACGTTAGCGTCCTTCTCCATCCTCACGCCGGGCGGTGTAGGCGTGACTGTGCCGGGCGTCGGCGTGCGTGTCGGGGTGGGCGACGGCGTGCGCGTAAGCGTGGGCGTGGGCGGGACGGGCGTGGATGTTGGAGTAGGCGTTGGCAACGGTGTGTACGTTCCCGTAGGGGTAGGCGTGAGCGTGTGAGTCGCTGTGGGCGTAGGCGTGGCAGTCGGCGGTACGGGCGTGTTGGTCGGTGTCGCCGTGAACGTCTTTGTAGGCGTCGGCGTGAATGTATCAGTGGGCGTGGGGGTGAACGTGGCAGTCGGCGGGACGGGCGTGTTGGTCGGTGTCGCCGTGAACGTCTTTGTAGGCGTCGGCGTGGATGTGTGAGTCGGCGTCGGAGTGAAGGTCTTCGTCGGTGTCGGTGTGAACGTGTGAGTCGGCGTAGGTGTGAACGTCTTTGTCGGTGTCGGTGTGAACGTGGCCGTGGGCGGCACGGGCGTATCGGTAGGCGTGAACGTGGCCGTGGGCGGCACAGGCGTATCGGTAGGCGTGAACGTGGCCGTGGGCGGCACAGGCGTATCGGTGGGCGTGAACGTGGCCGTGGGCGGCACGGGCGTATCGGTAGGCGTGGGCGTGAACGTGTGAGTCGCTGTTGGAATGGCGGTCTTTGTCGGTGTGGGCGTAAAGGTCTTGGTGGGCGTCGACGTGAACGTGGGCGTAAGCGGGACCGGCGTATCGGTGGGTGTTGGTGTAGAGGTGCGGGTCGGCGTGTTCGTGGGCGTCGCGGTGGGCGTGAACGTGTTAGTCGGAGTGTGCGTCGGCGTGCGCGTGGGCGTGGGAGTCGGAGTCGGGGTGGGACACAGCACTCCACCGATCTGGATCTGGTTGTCACGCGTCCCGACCGACCCGCCGTCCAGCGAGATGTACCGCATGTGAATAACGGCGCCCGATACAGATGAGGCGCCCAGTCCGTAGCCCCAGCCATCCGGCGGCGATTCATAAGGATCGGGATCACCTGCGCTTGCCAGGTGGCCCCCAAACCAGAGGCCGACGACCGTGTTGCGGGAAGTAGTTGTGAACGTAATGTCGACCTTCACGCTGCTGGTGCCGCAGTTGCCTTCGCAGTCCGGATCGCTGTCTGGCAGATGCGACTCGCCGGGATCGTCACCGCCGTCAAGGCTGGGGAAAGAGACGGTGACGCTTCCGGAGCAAGCCGGGGAACAGCCCAGACGGATGTTGCGAACGCCCGGGTACTCACGCAGCGCGACCGCGTCAAACGGATCGGAGGGTACGGGGCTCTGGCCCTGTGTGAACAAGCTCGCGCACGTGCTGGAGCTAACGAATGGGGGGCGATCGGCGCACTCGTTGAGGTAGGCCGGTCCCGGCGGCATCGTGTAGTCGACGCTGCTCAGGAAGTCGTATGCGTAAACGTTCGACTTGCTGAAATCGTATTCGAGGCGGATGGTGTGCGTCCCCGTCGACTCTATTCTGTGGAACAGCCGCTGCGGCACCGAATCGCCTTCCGTGTAGACGGAGTTGTTGGCGTTTATCGCCCCCGTGCTCCAATAGCAGCTATCGGCCGCCTCGTTGTTATCGGAGTCGTTGAGGCATTGTGTGAACTGGATGTCGCAGTCCGTGAAAGTCGTAGTCGCGATCGGGGTCTCGTCGAGGTCTCCCGACCACGGTGAATCGTAGACCCTCACCTCGTAGGTGCCGGTTATCCCGTCGAGCTGATAGTAGTAGGTGAAGGCGCCGTTGTTGTCGCTCTCGACCGTGTCCCAGCCGGGAACGAACGAGCCATCGCCTTTGACGATGCTGCCGTCGGGCCGGATAACAGGGATGTCGTAGAGCGTGTTTGCGGAGAAGCCGCTGCCGGAGACGGTGACGACTTCGGTGGAGTAGTAGTCTTCTTTGTCGGTCGTGAGGAGGGGAGCAGCGCGGGCAAAGTACACGACGCTGAGCCCCGCGGCAACGCAGCACAGTGCCGCCGCCACGGCGAGAAGCGAAAGCCGGTTAGCCCTTTTGACGCCTTTATTCATGCCTGCCCCAATGACTCAGTCTCGGAGTCGACGTTCCTTCGTCCGGGGGCCAACAAGGCGCAAAGCAACGCTTTGCCGGGGCGGGGAAGCTTATGCCACCAGATTTGCTCGGATTTTAAAGGGTCGGCGGCGGATTGTCAAGACCTCCAGATCGCTCACGAAGGCTCCTCTAAGGGCAAGATAATGTGTCGTTAAAGCATTGAAGCCGCGTCGTTTACCGTATCGGGTCGGCGCGCACGGACCGCCGCGTCAGGAGCTTGTGCGCTTCGACGGCGAGGATGACGGTTGAAGCGACGGCGATCATCTTCACCCACGTTATGGCGTTGATGGGCTCCAGCCGGAGGATGAATTGCGTGGGCGGCAAATAGATCGCGGCGATGTGGATCGCCACCGCTATCGCCGTCCCGACGAACAGAAACCGATTGGTGAGGGGGCTGACAGCGAACGCGGACCGGTGCTCGGAGCGAGCGTTTTGAAGGTGGAATACCTGGAAGAAGACCGCCGTCGTGAGAGCGACCGTGCGCGCGTGTTCGATGCTGCTGTCGGCGTGTATCTCCAGGAGAAAGAGCAGCAACGTTCCGCAGGCCAGCACCGTCCCGGCAATCGCCGTCCTGACCCAGAGGAGGCCGGAGATGACGCCTTCGCGGCGGGACCTCGGCGGTCTCTTGAGGACGCCCTCTTCGCCGGGCTCGAAGGCAAGCGCCACGTCTTGAATGCCGTTTGTGACCAGGTTCAGCCAGAGCAACTGGGCCGGCAAGAAGGGCAGCTCAAATCTGAACATGATGCTCGCGAGGACGGCGAGGACAGTGCCGAGGCCGGTGGCGATGAGGAAGAATGTGACCTTCCGAACGTTGTCGAAGACTATCCGCCCTTCCTCCACGGCGGCGAAGATGCTCGCGAAGTTGTCATCCGTAATCACCATGTCTGCCGCTTCTTTGGCGACGTCCGTCCCCGATTTGCCCATCGCCACGCCGATATCGGCAGCCCTAAGGGCCGGAGCATCGTTCACGCCGTCCCCCGTTACCGCCACCACCGAGCCGGTGCGCTGCAATGCGTTCACGACGCGGAGTTTGTGCTGCGGAGAAACCCGGGCGTAGACCGGAACGCGCTGCGCCGCTTCCTCCAGCTCATCGTCGGTAATCCGGTCCAGGTCCGCCCCTGTCAGGACCTTGTCGGGCTCGCGCGCGATGCCCAGCTTCCTGGCGATGGCGAGTCCCGTTACCGCATGGTCGCCGGTGATCATGACCACGCGTATGCCCGCCTCCTGGCAGCCGCGAACTGCTGCGATTGCCTCTTCCCGGGGAGGATCGATCATGGCTTGCAGACCGAGAAACGTTAGGCCGGACAGCTCTTCGGCGGGCGCGCCGAGCGCCTCAGGAGGACCGGCGTACTCCTTGCTGGCCATTGCCAGCACCCGGAGGCCGTCCTCCGCCATCCGGTGCGCGACATCGAGCACGCGTTCTCTTTCAGCGGGATCGCTCCAGGCGCACATATCGACCATCCGTTCCGGTGCTCCCTTCACGAAGGCGATGGCGCCCTCGCCGCTGGCGTGGAAACTGGCCGAATAGCGGAGTTCAGGATCGAACGGGACATCCTTGCCGCGCGGGAACCCCTTTTCGAGTTCTTCTTTCGTGAGGCCGGCCTTGTACGCCGATATGAGCAGCGCTATCTCTGTCGGATCGCCGTGCGCCTCGAGGCCGCCGTCTACTTTGGAGATCGTTGCATCATTGGAAAGAGTTCCCGCGATAAGCGTCATCCGGAGTTGAGGCCATTCCTCAAGGACAACGCCGTTCCCATCGTGGATGATCTCGCCGTCCTCGCCGTACCCCGACCCCGTGACCGTGAAGTCCCGGCCCTCCGCGTAAATGCGCTGGACGGTCATTCGGTTCTGGGTGAGTGTGCCCGTCTTGTCGGAGCCGATCACGCTGCAACTCCCGAGGGTCTCCACAGCCGGCAGTCGGCGGATGATGACGTGTCGCCGGGCCATGCGATTGACTCCAATGGAAAGCGTGACCGTAAGGACGATGGGCAGCCCTTCGGGAATTGCGGCCACTGCGAGGGCAACAAAGGTGAGAAAGAGATGCTGCGGGTCCTCGCCCAGGGCAAAGCCGATTCCGAAGCCGATTGCCGAGGCAGCGAGAACGGCCAAGCCGATAATACGGGCGAAGCGCGCCATTCTTTGCTGAATGGGCGTCTCCACCAGTCCTATCTCTTTTATGCTGCCCGCAATCTCGCCCAGTTGAGTGCTCGGGCCGGTTGCAACAACCACGGCCCGCCCGCGCCCTCTCGTGATGACGGAGCCCATGAAGAGCATGTTGTCCCGGTCGGCGATCTGGGTGTCGGGGTCGAGCACCGCGTCGCGCTTGCCCACGGTCGTCGATTCGCCGGTCAGCAGCGATTCGTCCGCCTCAAGCGCGCTGGCATCGACGACACGGCAGTCGGCCGGGACTTTTGACCCCGCCTCAACGACTACCATGTCGCCCGGCACGAGCTCACGCGCATCGATCTGTCGTTCTCGTGAGTCGCGCATGACACGCGCGCGGGTCACCACGAGTTCACGCAGCGCTCTCGCGGAACGCTCTGCACGCCGCTCCTGCACAAAGCCGATCACGGCGTTCAGAATGAGGACAGCCGCAATGACGAGCGTGTCCACGAACTCGCCCACGGCCAGGGTAACGACTGCGGCGAGAAGAAGGATGTAAATGAGCGGGCTCTTGAACTGGCGTATCCAGACCGTGAGTGCGCTGGTCTCCTCTTCTTCCTCAAGCTGATTGAGACCGAAGATTGCCCGCCGCGCCTCGGCCTCCTCGGACGCCAGCCCTTCATCGCCGACTCGCAGCGCGCTCAGCGTCTCCCCGACCGACAACGACCACCACACGTGCCGACGGATTGACGACGGGTCAATCACGGCGTTCGCCTCTTGCCTGGAAGGGGAGGGTTCCATCCCGTACTCCGCATCATGCGCCTGTTTCCGAGTCATCGCCGTTTCGAGAAGCAGGGAAGGTGCAAAATAGAAACCCGCACAAGCAGCGTCATGCTGGATGTTTACAGCATACCATTTCCCGGACACGGGCTCGATGGCCCCGCCCGTATTGACTACTAGCCAACAGAGCGCTGTATTCTTAGGGCGCCCGCGAACGGGGAATCTACCGGTCAGACTCCTCTGAGGGAGGGAAAGGAGAGCCTCTTAAATGCTGCAGACGAGAATCACCGAGATGTTCGGCATCAAGTACCCTATACTGTGCGGCGGGATGTTCTGGGTGGCAAGGGCCGAGCTCATCGCCGCTGTCGCCAACGCGGGCGGCCTGGGCTTCCTGACCGCCGCTACCTACCCCACCATCGAGGAGCTTCGCGCCGACATCCGCAAGGCCCGCGATCTCACCGACAAGCCGATCGGACTCAACATCAATCTCTTCGCCTCCGCCCGCCCGCAGCCTATCGAGGAGTGGGTGCGCGTCGCCATCGAAGAGAAGATACCGGTGGTCGAAACGTCCGGCCGCAGCCCCGAGCCCATCGTCGAGCCGCTACACAAGGGCGGAGTCAAGATCATGCACAAGGTGCCGGGCGTGCGCTTTGCCCGCACGGCCGAGCGTCTCGGCTGCGACGCCGTCTGCGTCGTCGGCCACGAGTGCGGCGGCCACCCCGGCATGGACGAGGTGACGACGCTGGTCATGGTGCCGGCGGCCGTCGATGCCGTGAAGGTCCCCATCGTCGCCGGCGGCGGCTTCGCAGACGGGCGCGGCCTCGTCGCCGCCCTCGCCCTCGGCGCCGAGGCGGTGCTCATGGGTACCCGCTTCATGGCCACGCAAGAGTGCCGCGGACACCCCGCCTTCAAAGAGTACCTGGTGCGGGCGGCTGAGACCGACACCATGTACCTGATGAAATCGATCAACAACCCCTCGCGCCTCGCCAAGAACTCGCTCGCCGAAAAGGTGATGGCGCTGGAGAAGAAAGGCGCGACGCTGGAAGAGCTGCTGCCGATTATCAGCCGGCAGGGCCCCGCCGTGGTCGATACCGGCAATATAGAAGAAGGATTGGTCAGCCTCGGTCAGAGTGTGGGCCTCGTCCACGATGTGCCCACCGTCAAGGAGCTGATCGACCGCATCGTCGAGGAGGCGCAGGAGACGCGCGATCGCATCAACAGGCTCGTGTAGAGTCCTGCTCACACGGTTCAGGTTTTGCCGGCGGGCGCGAACTCCCCGGGCCCGCCGGTATGCTTTTCGACAACTCGAACTTCGACGGAGGGAGGGCGCAGTGGCAGAGTACCTTCAAGTGCTGACGACGACCGCGCGGCGCGAGGACGCCGAATCGATAGCGAGACTGTTGCTCGAGAAGCGGCTGGCCGCTTGTGTGCAGGTCTCCGGCCCGGTGACAAGCCTCTACTGGTGGGAAGGAAAGATTGAGCGGGCGGAGGAGTGGTATTGCCTGGCGAAATCGGAGCGGCGCCTGTACCGGCGGCTTGAGGCGGCGATACGCGGGGCGCACGCTTACGAAACACCGGAGATACTGGCGGCGCCGGTCGTGGAAGGCAGCGAGGAATACCTAACGTGGCTCAGCGGAGAGCTCGCTCCCGCGCAGTGACGTCGAGCGGCCCCTTCGCTCGCCCGCTTCTTGACCGCCGGGCCTGCGCCGGTTAGCTTTTCCTCACCGATACGGCTCATCCGCGATCAAGCGAAAGGCAGGCATAATCCCATGAAGGCGCTGTACGTCAACCTCAGCAACTCGCGCATCCTCGCCACGAAGGTCGCTTCGCGCCTTTCGCGGAAGGCGCTCTTCGGTCCTCAGGCGCCGCTTCAATTCGAAGAGAGGCCACCGCCGCCTCTTCCCGGGCCGCGCTACGTGCGGGTGCGCAACCGGTTGGCGGGGATATGCGGCTCCGACATCCACTTCGTCCGGGCCGACGGCGACCCCCGGATCGCGATCGCCGCCGTGCCCGGCGCCCGGCGTATGTACCTCGGCCATGAGGTGGCGGGAGAGGTAACCGAGGTGGGCGACGGTGTGCGGGGGCTGAAGCCAGGCGCCCGCGTGACCCTGACCTGCTGGCCCGGAAGCTGCCTTGGAGAGGGCAAAGATGAGCTGTGCCAGCATTGCGCCGCCGGAAACTACTCGAGGTGCTGCGGCGCTATGCTACAGGACCCGCTGGGCATCGGCGGTGGCCTTTCCGAGGAGCAGGTGGTGCACGAGTGCCGCCTCCTTCCGCTCCCCGACGACGTCACGGACGAGCAGGCCGTCCTCCTCGAGCCGGCGGCCTGCGGGTTGCGAGCCGCGTTACGGCGCCCTCTCGCGCCCGGGGACAAGGCGCTCGTCATAGGCTGCGGGACGATGGGGCTGATGACGCTGCAGGCCTTGCGCGCCGTCCAGCCCGATTGCGAGATCACCGCCCTCGCACAGTTTGACTACCAGGCCTCGATGGCGCGCAGACTGGGGGCAACAAACGTTATCATGCTAGGGAGCGATACCTACAGCGAAGTCGCGCGCATCACCGGCGGCGCCGTCTGTAGCGGCTCGTTCGGCAACAAGGTCATCATGGGCGGCTTCGACGCCGTCTACGACTGCGTTGGCCAGGCAAAGACCCTCTCCGATGCCCTGCGCTGGACCCGCTCAGGAGGGACGGTCGTGCTCCTCGGCGTCAATCTCGTGCCGATGCGCCTCGACCTGACTCCGGTGTGGTACTGGGAGGTTGATCTGTTGGGGACGTACGCGCACGGCGCCGAAGATTGGCAGGGCGAGAGGGTACCGACCTTCGAGCTGGTAATCCGGCTGCTGAGGGAGGGGAAGCTCGACTTCGAGGGATTCATAACGCACCGCTTCCCGCTATCGCAGTACAAAGAGGCGTTCACGACCGCGATGGACCAGAGGCGGACGCATGCAATAAAGGTAGTCTTCGACTACAGGGGGGGCTCGTAGCATCGGGTTTCGGCCCGCGCGTGGGGAGCAGACTTTTCGTGTTGCCGTAGCGCGCCTCGAAGGACGCGGCATAGTCCGAAGGGATAGCAGTTACCGTCGATGGAGCCGATTTGGATTCACATGCCGCGGCCTTCAGGCCGCGGTGCTGTTCTCGCTCCTTGATGGCGGACAAATGCCGTGGGTGCATCGATAGCGGGTCGGGCAGGCGGGCGCCCGACCCTGCCGGGGAGCGGCCGCGGGGCCCGGAGGTCGCAATGAGCTATCTTTAGGCTGCGTCGTTGCGCCTCCTCGTCGCGTTAGTACTCGGGGAACTTGACGCCTTCCATCCAGATCCCCACCGCCGTCGCGCAGTCGGGCGGCGACAGGTTCGCCCGGCCGTCGATAATGACATCCAGCAGCGCCGGCTTGCCGCTATCGACCGCGCGCTTCAGGGCAGGCGTGATCTCGTTCGGGTCCTCGACGCGCTCCCCGTACCAGCCCGCGGCCTCCGCCATCTTGTCGTACCGCACGTCCGCGAAGTCGACGCCGATGTAGCGCTTGGCGAAGCTGCCGTCCTGCGCCGCCTTGATCATCCCGAAGCAACAGTCGTTGTTGACAATGACGACGATGTTCGTGCCCAGGCGGGTCGCCGTCTCCAGCTCCTGCACGTTCATCATAAAGAAGCCGTCGCCGCAGATGGCGTACACCGGCCGCTCCGGGTGGACGAGCTTGGCCGCTATCGCCTTCGGCAGGCCGCCGCCGCCCATGCCGGAGTCGCCCGACCACAGGCAGGAGCCCGGCTCGTAAATCCTCGTCAGGTAGTGGGTCCAGATCGTCGTGTTGCCGCCATCGGTCACGAACAGCGAGTTGCGCGGGAAGAAGGCGCGGGCATCGCGCACCACGCGCAGGGGGTGTATGGGCGAGGCGTCGGACGCGGCCATGTTCTCGAAGTTCTGCAGCCAGGCCGCCTGCGCCGCCCGGTACTGCGGCAGGTCGGGGTGCTCGCCGCGCGGCTCCGCGATCTGCTCCAGCACGCCGAGAATCGCGCTGACGACGCTCTTCACGTCCCCCAGGATCGCAATGTCGGTCGGCCGGTTCTCCCCCAGACTCTCCGGCGCCGTGTCGACCTGGATGGTCTTCTGCTCGCCCGGCACGCCCCAGATCGGCGCCTTGCCGAAGAAATCGAAGCCGCCCAGACGCGAGCCGAGGACGAGGACGACGTCCGCCTGCTGGCGGGCCGCCAGGGCGCCGAACCCGGGTTGGATCAGGTAGAGAGGGTGGTCTTCGGGGATGGCGCCGCGCGAGGTTATCCCCGTCATGAGCGGGCAGCCGAGGAACTCCGCCAGCGCGATCACTTCTTTCGTCGCGCCCGAGCGCAGCGTGCCGCCGCCTGTCTGGATGACCGGCTTCCGCGCCTTCGCCAGCATCTCCGCCGCCTGCCGTATGAGCTCGGGGTCGCCGGCGGGCGGCACCACGGGGCGGTAGGCCGCCGGCGGCAGGATTTCGACCTCCGCTTCGTCGCCCTCCTCGAACAGGACGTCCACCGGCAAGTCGAGGTGCACCGGCCCGGGACGCCCCGTCGTCGCCTGGCGGAACGCTTCCCGCACCATCTCCGGAATGCGCCTCCAGTGCGACACGTAGCCGTTCCACTTGGTGATGGGCTTGAAAAGCCCCAGGTGGTCGCAGCCCTGGGTCGAGCCGTGATCGGGGTACGACTTCCACGTCTGGTTCTGAGCGGTGAGCGCGAGCACGGGGATGCTGTTCGCGTATGCCTCGTAGATGCCGGGCACGAGGTTGACGGCGCCCGGCCCGACGGTGCCCAGACAGACGCCCACCTTATTGGTGAGGCGGGCATAAGTGTCGGCCATGTGCGCGGCCGCCTGCTCGTGGCGCGTCGCGATGAAGTCGATCCCCTCCTTGCGCCCGAAACGGGCGACGGCGTCGGTCAGCGTTGTCGGCTGCGCGCCGGGAATCCCGAAGATGAACCGCACGTCCTCCTGGATCAGGCACTTCAGCAGGACATCTGCACCCAGTATCTTGCCCACGGGTCCCCCTCCTTTCTGTCGCTCCGATGCTACACGCTGCGCTTGAGGCGATCAACCTAAGCTGAACTTTTCGCCGATCGGGCGAGGCGCGGCAAGCGTTGGGCGAAAGATTGAACGCAGCTGCAACACTTTTCTCGCGGATCACGCGCTTTTCTTTACACTTTTCCACCCTCGGCCGCATTACTTTTGTTAGTAGGAGAATAAGGAGGAATAAATAGGTGATCGCTACAAGCCGCTTAACTCGCTTCGTCGTTCTGGCCCTTGCCCTTGCCGCCGTCGTTCTGTTTGCCGGAACGTCCGTCGCCTCGCCCCCCGCAAGGGCCGTGGCCCAGGCGATGCCGACGCTCGACCCGCACGACATTCCCAAGTACCAGGAGCCGCTGACGATCCCGCCCGTGATGCCGCCCGCCGCCTCTACTCCCGTCTTCGACATGTACCGCATCGCCATCAAGCAGTTCGAGCAGCAGATCCTGCCCGCCGGATTCCCCAGCACGACGGTTTGGGGCTACGGCGCCGCCACCCGTCCGGGGCCGGGCCTGCCTCATTCCACCTTCAACTTCCCCGCGTTCACAGTCGAGACGCGGACAAACCATCCCATCCTCGTGCAATGGATTAACGATCTCGTGGACCAGAGGCAGAACTTCCTCCCCCACCTTCTGCCCGTCGATCAGACGCTGCACTGGGCAAACCCGCCCGGGCCGCCGGATTCGAGCACCGAGAACCCTGAGCTGTACACGGGGCCGGTGCCCATCGTTACACACGTTCACGGCGCCCACGTCGACCCTGTCAGCGACGGCTACCCTGAAGCCTGGTACCTGCCCAATGCGAAGAACATTCCCGCCGGCTACTACACGGAAGGCTCGCACTACGGCTCAGTGAAGAACGCGCCTCCCGGCTCGGCCTGGTTCGAATATCGTAACGACCAGCGGGCCGCCACCCTCTGGTACCACGACCACGCCCTCGGGATTACGCGGCTCAACGTATACGCCGGCCTCGCCGGGTTTTGGATCATCCGCGACGACGTTGAAGATGCGCTCGACCTGCCGGGTCCCGCTCCTAGGCTGGGCGACCCGCCGGGCACGAGGTACTATGAGATACCGATAGTCGTTCAGGACCGCTCGTTTAAGGCCGACGGCTCGCTCTTCTACCCCGACAGCCGCGAGTTCTTCGACGGCATCACGGGCCCCTACATTCCCGATGGCGACATTCCACCCGTCTGGAACCCGGAGTTCTTCGGCAACACGATCGTCGTCAACGGGAAGACCTGGCCCTACCTGGACGTCGAACCCAGACTCTACCGTTTTCGCTTTCTCAACGGCGCCAGCTCGCGCTTTCTGATTCTCAAGTTCAGCGAGCCCCTGCAGTTCCATCAGATCGGCAGCGAGGGCGGACTCCTCCCCGGCGCGCCCGTCGTGCTGAACGAGCTACTGATGGCGCCCGCCGAGCGCGCCGACGTCATTGTCGACTTCTCGGCCTTCCAGCCGGGAGACGAGATCATACTGCAGAACGTCGGCCCCGATGCCCCGTTCCGGGGCCTGCCCATCGACCCGGAAGAGCTCGCCGATCCGAACACCACCGGCCAGGTGATGAAGTTCAGGGTGGTCGAGCTCACCGACCAGGGCAACCCGGGGCAGATCCCGGTCACGCTGCCGCCAATCTCCGCGCTCGGACCGCCGGACGAGACGCGTGACCTGACGCTCAACGAAGAGATGTCGATGTTCGCCGACGGGCCCATCGCCGCCAAGCTCGGCACCGGCCGCGACGGCGCCCTCGCCTGGATGGACGAGATCACTGAGAACCCCGCGCTCAACAGCACGGAAGTCTGGCGGCTCATCAACCTGACCGAGGACGCGCACCCCATCCACCTGCACCAGGTCATGTTCCGCGTCCTCGACCGCATACCCATCGACGCCGAGGCCTACGCTGCCGCCCAGGAGGCCTACATCGCCGGCGGAAAGGCGGGCGACCCGCCCGATCCGCTCGATTTCGCGACCGGCGCGGCGACGCCCCCCGAAGCGTGGGAGACCGGCTGGAAGGACACCGTCATCGCCCTGCCGGGCTGGGTGACGCGGATCACCGCCCGGTTCGACATCGCGGGGCTCTACGTCTGGCACTGCCACATCCTAGAGCACGAGGACAACGAGATGATGCGGCCGTACTTCGTAGGCGCCATGCCCTGAGCAACGACGGAATTTCAAGCAAGGAGGGCCGGCGCTGACCGGCCCTCTCCTCTTTCCCGCCGATACCGCCCCCTACTGACTGCGGAGTGTCTGAGCCTGCTGCTTCGTCGCCTCGATCTGTGTGACGTGGTCGCGGGTATGGACGTACATGAACGCCGCCCACTCCTTGCAGTTGATCTCCCCGAAGAAGGGATGATTGGCGGTGGTCTCAAGGTCGGCGGCGTCCAGGGCGGCGACCGCCCTCTCGATCTCCTCGTAGGCGGCCGCCACGCGACCGCGGAGCTCGCGGAGCGAGCCGCCCTCTGACATCGACGGACCGTCGAAGCCACCCGCGCCCTTCTCTCCCCGCGCCAGGGCCCGGACGAGCTGGGCGCAGCCGAGCGCCGAAGCCTCCACGTGCCGCAGCACCTCGCTTATCGACCACTCGCCCTCTGCAGGCGAAATCCGCGCCTGCTCCTCCGTTACGCCGGCCAGCGCGTCGTCGAGCATCTTC
Organism: Dehalococcoidia bacterium; assembly: GCA_030018455.1. Lineage (NCBI taxonomy): Bacteria > Bacillati > Chloroflexota > Dehalococcoidia > Dehalococcoidia bacterium. The sequence continues at coordinate 17,802 of JASEFU010000006.1, read as the reverse complement.
GCCCCGCGCTGAATAAGCACCAAGAGGTCGCTCGCCGGCTTGGAGCCCTGGTGCTTGAGATAGCTTATGACCTGCTGTCGCTGCTCTTCGGGGAGGGACACCTCACCGCCCCGGCTGTCCTTCATGGTGTGCTCGCTGCTCATGCGCGCCCTCCGTTCGTTGCTGCCCCCGCGCCGTGGCGGGCGCAGGCTTTCCCGCTTCTGCAGTAGTCTACTTCAGAGGCGCGGTTTACAGCCATGACGGAGCGCGGGTGGACGCGCCGAGCGGTGTCGCGGCGGACATGGCTGGCGCTTAGCGGCGGTAATTGGAGGGACGCGCGCAAGAGGACAGGCCGGGAGATGAGTCGACAGACCCGCGGGGCCGCATGTCAACCCCGAAAAGGCCGCGTTTCGGCTGCCAGCGGTCCTTACTGGCAGGGTGCGCCGTTGCCCTCGAAGACGGCGACGTGGTAGACCCTGCCGTCACGGGCGATGGCGGCGCCGGTCCCCATGCGGGTGAACTGGCAGCCTGTGATAATCCCGTAGTGCGTGGGACTATTCCGCCACAGGTTTATGGTCATCGCTGCCGACTCCTGGAGCGGCGCGTCATTCCAGGCGATGACTTCGCCGGCCCAGGCGGTCGCGACGCCGTTCATGTTCATAAGGCAGCGGAAATCGCAGCCGTCGGGCGCCTGATGGCTGAAGTAGTCCTTCTGGGCCATGTCTTGCGCGCGCAGGCGGGCGACTTTCGCCAGCGCCGGGTCGACGGGGATCTGAGGCAGCCCTACCTCCGTCCGCAACTGGTTGAGGCCCCCACCGAGCTGCGCCTCCATTACCTGCTGGGGGGTGCAGCCCACACCGGCAATCGCGAAAAGGGGAAGGAAGAAAACAAGGACGCCGACGGCAATGCGCGGGAGCGTTCTATTCTTCTGCATCAGCCACCACCCCCCAGTCGAAAGAAAGCGCGTCTTGCTCTGTTTCTGGCGGAGGAGGCCTCTCTCCATTGGGAGAGGCTCCTCCACTCAAATCATCGGCAATACGGCGAATATCCGAAGTCAAGCCGCCTCCTTTCGCTCTCGACCTCGCTCCCCTCGACCGGGGGCGCCCTCAACGGGCACTCGAGATCCGATGCCGCCCTTCTTGACGGCTCGCTCTGTACAGTGCCGCTGCTGACACGAGCCTCACGTTGCCTGTCGCGGCTGCCACCACCGCCGCAAGCCGTCCGCACATCTCCGGACGAGCCGCGAGGCCGCGGGCCTCACATCGGGCGTTAGTATACGACGGCAAAGGCGACAAAGATAGGCCAATGCCGTCGAATTTAGAAGAAAACGCTCTTTTCGCTATCCGTGACCCAGTTCAGCAGGTCGAGCATGGAGCCAATCTCCACGCCCTCGACCATCTCCTCCGGCCGAAGCGCTCGCTCTGAACAGCAGACGCGGCACGCCTTCACCTTCAACCCTTCCAGCATGGCGGCCCGCAGCAGCTCTTCGCAGTTGGGCATTCCCGCGTCGCCCACCGGCATCTCCGGGGGCCGCTGTCCCTTTTTCGCCGCGAACACGGCGTCTTCGAGCAAGAACAGGTTGGCCCCGTGGCCTTCGTGCAGGGCCACGAGTAAGAAACGCAACGCCGTATAGATCCGCTGCCTGCCGTAAGGGGCGTCTCCCGTCATGACTGTTATCGTCGCCATCTCCTCGTCTCCTGCTTTGGGGAAAGACTGGTTGGTCGCGCACCAGCATAAGTGAAAGGACGGTGGCGTTCCACAGTCGCGACGCCGGCCCCGCGTCAATCGGGAGCCGGAGATCATCATTCGTCGATGGTGGGCCTGTTGGCGAGAGCGTGGCTTCCGAACATAGATGTAGCGAAGTTGTGTTGTCTTTGCCATCTCAAGGTGGCGGAAGGGCCGCTCATGCGACGTCTTTGGGGCCTGGCGCCGGGATCCGCTCGCTGGCGGGCGCTGCTGGCGAGCGTTGTTTTGCTCGTCATCATCGGCGGCATTGCCACTGTCGGCGCCTGGCAGCTCCGGAACGAGCGCGCCACCCTCGACGCCCTTCAGAAACGGGCGGGCGTGGTCGCTGCCCTCGATGACGCCCGCGCCAACATCTTGCTCGCTTCGACCTATGTGACGGCGGCGGTCTTCGCCGACGACCCCGCAGGTCTTCAGGGACCGTTTGCGACTGTGCAGAAAGCCGTCGCCGACGACATCGAGAAAGCCCGCGCCGGCCTCGAGGAGCTGGGTGAGACCGATGATCTGGCCGCGCTCGACCGGGTCGACCAGCAGCTCACAGGGCTGGAAGAAGACGTCATGGCGCTAATTATCCCCAATGTGAGCGCGGCCCAGGAGGCCAGGATCGCGATGGCCGTCGATTTCGTTCCCGAAATCTGGCCGGCGTTTGAAAGCATGATAAGCGGGCTTCAGGAGCTCGGCCGGGCGCAACAGGAAGAGTTCGCCGCCGAGTACGTGGCGGCCAACCGGACGGCCGACGATAGCTTCGGCCTTCTCGTCGGCGTGAGCGCGCTGGCCTTCGTGGTCGCCGCGGGCACTGTGGGCTCGCTCTCGTTCTCAGTCGTCCGCCCACTCGCCGCCATGGAGGCCAAAGCCAAGGCCGTCGCCGGCGGCGACCTCACCGTTAAGGCTGACGTGATCGGGCCGGAAGAGGTGAGGGCGCTGGCGGGCGCCTTTAACCAGATGGTCGAGGCGCGACGGCAGACGGAAGAGAAACTCAAACACCTGGCGGAGACAGATAGCCTGACCGGTCTGTACAATCATCGCTCGCTGCAAGAAAAGCTCCGCCGCGAAGTCGACAGGAGTCTTCGTGAAGGACATCCCCTCGCGGTTATGATGATGGATATCGACGGTTTCAAGCTGTTCAACGACACCTACGGGCATCAGGAGGGAGACCGCGTGCTTAAGCGCGTCGCGCAGGTGTTGCAGCAGCAGTTCGGCGACCACGGTGTCATCGGACGTTACGGAGGCGACGAGTTCTTGGCAATCTTGCCCGGCGCCGCCCGCGACGCCGCCATCGCCACGGCCGATGGCCTTATCGCTTCGGTCTCGCGCGAGCGGTTCAAGCCGCGACGCGGGAAGAGCATTCCTCTGGCGATCAGTATCGGCCTGGCGGTGTGCCCCGATGACAGCACGCACAGAGAAGAGCTCATCGCCTACGCCGACGCCTCGCTCATGGAGGCCAAGCAGATCACGGATGGGAACCTCGTCGTCGCCCACCACCCGACAGACGACTCGCTATCGAAACGGAGAACACCCTTCGGCGTGCTCGACGCCCTCGTCCGCGCCGTCGACAGGAAAGACCGCTACACGCGGCGTCACTCGCAGCAGAACGCAGAATTCGCGGTGGCGCTCGGCAAGTCCGTCGGGCTATCGGAGGGAGCGGTCAACGCCCTGCGCATCGCCGGCCTCCTCCATGACGTGGGCAAGATCGGCATCCCCGATGACGTGCTGAGAAAGCCCGGCCCCCTGACCGACGAGGAGCGGACCATCATGCGCGAGCACGTCGTCCTCGGGAACCTTATCGTCCACGGCGTGCCCAACCTTCAGGACGTGTCCGATGCCGTCTACAGCCACCACGAACGCTGGGACGGCGCCGGCTACCCGCGCGGCCTGAAAGGAGAGGAGATACCGCTTTCGGGCCGCATAATGGCCCTCGTCGACGCCTATTCGGCGATGATCCTCGACCGGCCGTATCGGGCGGCCCTGACGCATGAAGAAGCCATCGCGGAGCTCAGGGACAACGCCGGCACCCAGTTCGACCCCGCCCTCGTGGAGCCGTTCATCGCCCTGCTCGAAGGGCAACGGCAAGCCGTCGCCTAGCAGCAGCTAGCGCGTCGTCTCAAAGTCCACCGGCTCCCCGAACGCCACCCACTTCCCGTTTTCGACGCGGTTGTACACTTCTATCTCTATCGGCCTGTGGTCCGTAGGGCTCATGTTCACGGGCGTCAGGCATACGGAACAGGTGAAATCGCGGATTCCTTCGGCGGCTTCGACGAAACTTTCCCTTGTGAGGTTGGGCCCCGCCCGCTTGAGCGCCTCGACGGTCAGTTCGGCTATGGTCGCTCCGAAAAGGCTGAAGTTGCTCGAGGGGACGCCGTGGCCGTACTTCTCCATGATTTCAATATGTTGCTTAATGCCCGGGTGGTCTGTCTCGTAGATCTGGTGACCGAACACAACGCTGACCACCCCCTCCGCGTTCTCCGCCCCTGCCAGCACGATGAAGATGTCGCTGCAATCGACCCCGCTTACGAGGATGGGTACGTCCCACGACAGAAGCTGCCGCGCCGTCTGCACCAGGCTCGCCGACATCAATGGCCCCGCCAGCGAGACGATGACTTCGGCGCCCGAGTTCTTCAGCCGCTGCGTCTGGGCGCTGACGTCGGCGACGGTCGCTTCGCACCTCTCCTCGGTAACGATCTCCACCGCGCTGCCTTCCAGCCCCGCGAGGAGGCCCTTCATCCCATCGTCACCGTACTCGTTGTTCTCCAGAAGCACGCCCAACTTCTTGCCGTCGTGATGCTTCGCCACGTATTCTCCCAGCATCTGTCCTTCAATCTGGTAGTCGGGTATGCCGAGGAAGCGAGTCTTTACCACCGGCTCCGTCCACTTCCGCAGCCCTGACGCGATGAACATGTCCGGCACGCCGCGCTCCTCGAGGTACTTCCAGACGGCGTTGTGCGTCTCATCGCCCAGTCCGGCGACGATTGCGAACACCTTGTCCTGCTCCACCAGCTTGCGGACTACCTCCATCGTGTCCGGCGGATTGTAGTGGTCGTCGCCGATGAGGAGCTCGATCTTGCGTCCGTGGACACCGCCCTCCGTATCGTTGATGTAATCGAAGTATGCGCGCATGCCGTCGCCCACGGGCGCGTATGCGGCGGCCGCGCTTCCGCTAAGGGGCAGGTGCGTGCCGAGCAGTATACGGTCGTCGCTTACGCCCGGCACCGGCGTCTGCGCTTCCGCAGGCTCCCCGGTCGCTTCTGGCGTCGCTTTTGTGGGCTGGCCGGTTGGCTGTGGCGTCGCCTCTTCTTCGCCGCACGCCGTCGACAGGGCGGCGGCGACAAGAACCAGCGTGATGAGCGAAATCGGACGCTGGAGTTTCATTTCCGTGCCTCCCTCGCGCGCAGCGTCGGATGCAGAGGATGTTACAGGGCAAAGATCAACCCGTCAATGCCGCGACTTTCACCCTTGCTGCACGCCGTCCGTCCCAATCTTCACCACTTCTTCACTTCGACCGCATATCCTGAAATGCGTAAGAGGCGGCAGCGAACACCGCTCCGACAATACTGTGCGTGTCGAAGGGAGGCGAGACGCGCGCGGACATGATGCGGGAGGACGTTAGCGATCTCCTGCCGCAGGCAGCGTGAAAACCGGGTGAGCGGACATGACGCATGAACAGATACGAGCGGTAGCGCGCGAACTGGTCGCGCCGGGCAAAGGGATACTCGCCGCCGACGAGAGCTTCGGCACCATCGAAAAGCGTTTCGCCGCCATCAACGTCCCCTCGACCCCCGAATCGCGTCGCGACTACCGCGACCTCCTGTTCAGCACGAAGGGCGTCGAGGAGTTCCTGAGCGGCGTCATCCTGTTCGACGAGACGATACGGCAGACCTCGCATCAGGGGCCGCCCTTTCCGGCGCTTCTGCTCCAGAAAGGCATCCTGCCGGGGATAAAGGTGGACAAAGGCGCCGTGCCATTGGCCAACTACCCGGGCGAGCGCATAACTGAGGGGCTGGACGGGTTGCGCGGACGCCTCAGCGAGTACCGCGACCTGGGTGCCCGCTTCACCAAGTGGCGTGCCGTCATCGGCATCGGCGAGGGGATTCCCACCCGCTACGCCCTCCAGGCGAACGCCCGTGTTCTTGCCCACTGCGCGGCCCTTTCGCAGGAAGCAGGCCTGACGCCCATCGTCGAGCCGGAGGTGCTGATGGAGGGCGATCACGGCATCGAGCGCTGCGAAGAAGTGACAATCGCCACGCTGCGACTCCTCTTCTTCGAGCTGCAGGAGCACAGGGTATCGCTGGACGGCCTGCTCCTCAAGCCGAACATGGTCCTGCCCGGCCGGAAGTCGGGACAGAAGCTGACGCCGGCCGAGGTCGCCGTAGCCACCTTGCGCGCCTTGCGGCAGAGCGTCCCCGCCGCCGTCCCGGGCATCGTCTTCCTCTCGGGCGGACAGAGCCCGGAGCAGGCGACCGCCAACCTGAACGCGATGAACCGCATGGGGCCGCATCCCTGGGAGGTCTCGTTCTCGTTTGCGAGGGCGCTCCAGGAGCCGCCGATGCGCGCATGGGCGGGCAATCCGGCTGGCGTTCCGGAGGCGCAGCGCCTCTTCTATCACCGCGCGCGGTGCAACAGCGCGGCCCGCCACGGGCGCTATTCTCCTGAGATGGAGAGGGAGACCTCCGCTGCCTAAAGCCAAGCAGCGGGCGCGAGGAACAAGTGCAGTCGTTTGACTTGATAGTGATCGGCTCGGGGTCCGGCCTCGAGGTGTCGGCGCAGGCGGCCCGCAGGGGTCTTTCCGTCGCTGTCGTTGAGAACGGCCCCTTCGGCGGCACCTGCCTCAACCGCGGCTGCATTCCCTCGAAGATGCTCATCTACACCGCCGACGTCATGGAGACCATACGCCGCGCCCCGCTCTTCGGGGTGAAGACCGCGCCGCCCGAGGCCGACTGGCGTCGTATCAGGCGACGCGTCTTCGAGTCCGTCGACGCGGAAGCGCGTTCCATCGAAGAGGCGAACAGGAGGCATCCGCGCATCTCCGTCTTCAAGGGCCACGGGCGCTTCGTTGATCGGAAGGTGCTTGATGTGGGCGGCGAGCAGATCACCGCGGAGACTATCGTTATTGCCGCCGGAAGCCGTCCCCGCATACCGCCGATCGACGGGCTGGAGGACGTCCCGTTCGTCACTTCGGACGACGTGATGCGCCTGGACGAGAAGCCCCGCCGCATGGCGATGCTGGGCGGCGGCTACATATCAGCGGAGTTTGCCCATTTCTTCGGCGCCCTGGGCACCAGGGTGTCGATTATCGAGCAGGAGCCGCTGCTGCTCCCCGGCGAGGACGACGACATAAGCGAGCGCTTCACGGAGGTCTACGAACGGCGATTCGATCTCCACGTCGGAAGTACCGTCACGCAGGTGCGTCGAGACGGCCACGAGCTGCTGCTGCGTGTAAGCTCCGATGGGAGCGAGCGCACGCTTTCAACGGACGTGCTCATGGTTGCGGTCGGCCGCGCGCCCAACAGCGACCTCCTCGACGTGGAGAAGACGGGCGTCGAGGTCGATGACAAGGGCTTCGTCAAGACCAATGAGTACCTGGAGACGAACATCCCCGGCATCTGGGCGCTCGGCGATATCGTCGGCCGGTACATGCTGAAGCACAACGCTAACCTGGAAGCGGTGCACGTGGCCCACAACATTTTCAACCCCGAAAAGCGCGCGCGCATCAGCTACCGCGGCATGCCGCACGCCGTCTTCGCTTCGCCGCAGGTCGCCGGCGTGGGCCTCACGGAGAGGCAGGCGCAGCGCCAGCGGCTCGACTACGCGGTCGGCGTCTATGACTACCACGACACCGCTTACGGGTCGTCGATCGAAGACCACGAGGGGTTCGTGAAAGTGGTCGCGGCCCGGGATACGCGCGACATTCTGGGGTGTCACATCATCGGCACAGAGGCGTCCGTCCTGATACAGGAGGCGGCGATCGCCATGCGCGCCCGCCTCCCTACGACCGCGATCACGCAGTCGATCTACGTGCACCCTGCGCTGCCTGAGGTGGTGCAGAGGGCGTTTCTCTCGGTCCGCTTCTAGCGAAGACAGGAGGTGACGGAATGGCGGGAATGTTCGAGGGCAAGGTCGCCCTTGTCACCGGCGCCAGCTCGGGGATCGGCAGGGCGGCGGCGATCGCTTTCGCTCGCGAAGGGGCGAAGGTAGTAGTCTCCGACGTCGACGCGAGCGGCGGCGAAGACACCGTCCACATGATAACGGACGCTGGCGGCGACGCCTACTTCGTCCGCGCCGACGTGTCGCAGCCCGACCAGGTAGAGAACCTGATCAGCGAGACCGTGCGCAAGTATGGCCGGCTCGACTTCGCGTTCAACAACGCCGGCATCGAGGGGGAGCAGGCGGCCACCGCCGACTCCTCGGAAGCAAACTGGGACCGCGTGCTCAGCGTGAACTTGAAGGGCGCGTGGCTCTGCATGAAGAACGAGATCCCTCAAATGCTGAAGCAGGGCAAGGGCGCCATCGTTAACATGTCTTCCGTAGCGGGCCTTATCGGTTACCGCAACATCCCTGCTTACGTGGCAAGCAAGCACGGCGTGATTGGGCTGACGAAGACGGCGGCGCTCGAGTACGCCACGACGGGCATACGCATCAACGTCGTCTGTCCCGGCGTCATCCGCACGCCGATGGTCGAACGTTTCGCCGGCGGCTCGCCCCAGGGGGAGGCGCAACTGATGGAAGCCGAGCCCATCGGCCGGCTGGGCGTGCCGGAGGAGGTCGCCGAGGCAGTGATCTGGCTCTGCTCCGACGCCGCGTCCTTCGTCCTCGGGCACGCGATGGTCATCGACGGCGGCCTCGTCGCGCAGTAGGCAGGCGTGTAGATCCGCCCTGACGCGCATTCATTTCTCCGGGCCCGTCTCGCCTGCGTAGCCCGATCTGCTACAATGCCCCTGCCGGAACGTGGGGACTTCAGGCGTCCCGGCGCGAAACCCCATACGTCGGACAGCGGATGGCCTCGCTGCACCTCGTTCCCTTCGGGCAGCCGGCGCTCGACCGGCTTCAGGAGGCGATAGCCGCCGCCAAGCAGGGCGACCTCCTCCGGCCGGTCACTGTTGCCGTTCCCTCGAACTATGCCAAGCTTTCGCTAAGCCGCACCCTGGGAGCTTTGGAGGGGGGCGTGATCGGCGTGCGTTTCGATGTGCTCCCCCGCGTCGCCGAACTGCTCGGCTCGCCCGCGCTCGCCGCCGCCGGCAGGCTCCCGCTCTCCGGCGCCGTCCGCGCAGAAGTGGTGCGCGCTACACTGGCCGCCGCCCCCGGCATTTTCGCGGAGGTGCGCGAGCACGCCGGTACCGAGCGCAGCCTCGAATTGACCTTTGCCGAGCTGCGCCGCTCGCCGGAAGAAGCGCTTGCCGCCCTCGAACGGCAGAGCGAGAGGGCGGCCCACGTCGTGCGGCTGTTCCGCGAATACCGGCGCCGCACCGAAGGCTACTACGACGAAGAAGACCTTGCCCTTTCCGCCGCCGCCGCCGTCCGCGACGGCTCCGCCGCCCTGCGCGACATCGGCCACGTCATCGTGTTTCTTCCGCGTCGCCTCTCGCCCGCCGAGCAGGAGATGCTTCGCGCCCTCGCCGACGCCGGACTTCTCACGGTCATCATCGGTCTCACCGGCGAAGAAGAGGCCGATGGCCTGTCCCGCGCCATCGCCTCGCGCCTGGAGCCCTTCCTGGGGGCGGCCGCCGTCGAGCCCGCTTCGCCCCAATCGGCCCGCGCGCACGTGCTTGTCGCCGCCGACGCGGAAGAAGAGGTGCGCTCCGTGCTGCGCCTGGCGATGCGCAGGCTGGAGGAAGGCGCGCCCCTGCACCGCATGGCCGTCCTCTACCGGGCCGCCCAGCCCTACGCGCTGGTTGCGCAGGAGCAGTTCAGGGCCGCCGGGGTCGAGTTCAACGGCCCCGGCACGCAGACGCTTGCCCAGACCGTCGCCGGCCGCGCCCTGCTTGGACTGTTCCGCGTGCGCGAAAGCGGGTTCCGCCGCGACGTGGTGATGGACTGGCTGAGCAGCGCGCCCATCCTCGAGGAGGAAGGCGGACAGGCGGCGCCGGCGCAGCGCTGGGACGCCCTGTCGCGGGCGGCGGGCGTCGTCCGGGGCCTATCGCAGTGGGAGTCGCGGCTGCAGGCGCACAAGCGGTCGCTGGAGAAGGAGCTCGCCGATCTCGAACTCCTCGAAGAGGCGAGCGAGGGCCGCATCGAGGGGCTGCGTCTCGACCTCGAGCACGTGGAGCGGCTGCGCTCGTTCCTGCGCGAGCTCGGCCGTCTCCTCGAGGCGCCTGCAGCGCAGGGCTGGCCCGATTTCGCCGCCTGGGCGCGCCGCCTGCTGGATCGCTACCTCGGCGGAGAAGGACGCCTCGGCGAATGGCCGGAGCGCGAGATCGAGTCGTACCGGCGCATCCTCAACGTGCTCGAATCGCTCGTTGGCCTGCGCACCATCCGAGCAACGGTCGACGAGTCGGTATTCCTGCGGGCCGTAGACCGCGAGCTGGAGGCCACGGCAGGTCGCGAGGGCAAGTTCGGAAACGGCATTTTCCTCGGCCGCATCAGCGATGCCGTCGGGGTCGATTTCGACGTCGTCTTCGTGCTGGGCATGACGGAGGGGCTGATGCCGCCCCGCGACCGCGACGACCCGCTCCTCCCCGACGACGAGCGCGCCGCTGCCGGCGAGGAGGTGCCTCTCCGCTCGCGGCGCCGGGTGGAGGAGCGCTTCGCCTATCTCGCCGCCCTCGCCTCCGCCTCGGAGCGCTACTTCGTCTACTCTCGCGCCGATTTGCGCGGACAGCGGGGCAAGCTGCCGTCGGAATGGCTGCTCGACGAGGCGTCGAAGCTGGAGGGCAAAACGCTCTTCGCCAGCGATATGGACCCCCCGCCGTCGCGCGACTGGATCACGGTCATCCCTTCCTTTCACGGCGCCCTTCGCGACGGCGCGGAGCCGGCGTCCCCGCAAGAATACGACATGCGCAGTCTCCTGCGCTGGTCGGAATCGGGGAGGGCTGTGCTGGGACACTATCTCGCTCTGGGGGAAGCAGCGCTGCGCTCCGGTCTCGCCGCCGAAATCGCCCGCCGCACGGCGCGGCTGACGGTGTGGGACGGCCTCATCGAGGGCATCGAGGCGCCCGGGCCCTCGCGCGAGCGTCCCGCTTCGGCGACGGCGCTCGAGACGTGGGCCGCCTGCCCCTTCCGCTACTTCCTCGGCAACGTCCTCCGCGTGGCCGAGACCGAGAAGCCGGAAGACGTGCTCACCCTCAGCGCTCGCGACCGCGGCAGCCTCATCCACGCCGCCCTGGAGCAGTTTGTTCGCAGCGCCGCGCCGCGTAAGGTTCCGGACGAGCCGTGGAGCGACGACGAAAGGGCGCTGCTTCTCGAAATCGGGCGGCGGCTGTGCGACGAGGCGGAAGAGCAGGGGATCACCGGCAAGCCCCTCCTGTGGCGCATGGAGCGGGAGCGCATCCTGCGCGACCTGGCGGGCTTCCTCGACGCCGACGAGGAAATGCGGCGAGAGATGGGCGTCGTTCCGCGCGAGGTGGAGATGGGCTTCGGGATGCCGGCCTCCGCCCACCCGGCGCTCGTAGTTCCGATGCCCGGCGGGCGCGAGGTGGCGGTTCGCGGAAAGATCGACCGCGTCGATTCCACGCCGGACGGCGCGAGAGCGGCCGTATTCGACTACAAGAGCGGCTCCGCGAACTACTATTCCGGTCTGAAAAAGGACCCGGTGAACCGAGGCAGAGTCCTGCAGCTCCCTATCTACGCACTTGCGGCCGGGCAGTGCCTGGGATTCGGCGAGGCGGCGGCTTACTACTGGTTTGTGGGAGAGGAGGCGGGCTACCAGCGCATCGGCTACCTTCTCGATGACAAAGCGCTGGAGCGGTTCCAGGAGGTGGCCGCCGTCATAATCGACGGCATCGATTCCGGCGTCTTCGCGGCCAACCCCGGAAAGCCTGCCGGCGACGGCGGCCACGCCAACTGCCGCATCTGCCCCTACGACCGCGTCTGTCCTGTTAATCGGAGGCGGGTCTGGGAGAGGAAGCGGCAGTCGCCGGAACTGCGGCGCTACCTGGAAATGACGGAGCCCGATGAGCGGCCTTGATTCGTTGCCTTTATCGGACGCGGATGCGCGCGGCCGTATCCGCGACGACCTCGACAGCACGCTGTTTGTCGAAGCGGGCGCGGGCACGGGCAAGACGCACGAACTGGTGGAGCGCGTGGTGCGCCTCGTTTGCGCCGGGCGCGCGCAGATGCGCTCGATCGCCGCCATCACCTTTACGGAGGCGGCGGCGGCGGAGCTGCGCGACCGCATAAGGGAAGCACTGGAGCGGGCCGCGCGCGACGAGTCGCTGCCGGCGGAGGAGCGGGAGCGGTGCCGCATCGCCGCGGGCGAGGTCGATGCCGCCGCCGTCGAAACGCTGCACGCCTTCGCGGGACGCATACTATCGTCGTACCCCCTCGAAGCGCGCCTGCCGCCCGTAATTGCCATGCAGGACGAAACCCGCGCGTCCATCGCCTTCGGTGAGAAGTGGGAGGAGTTCATCGACCGCCTGCTTGACGATCCGGCGATGGAGCTCACTCTGCTGCGGGCGTACGTGCTCGGGCTGAGGCCCGAGAAACTGCGGGCGGTGGCGCTGGCGTTCCACCGCAACTGGGACCGCCTGGAAGACGCCGCCCCCGACAGCAGCGAATGGGAGCCGCCGGACCTCGCGCCGCTGCTCGCCGCCCTGTCGGAGGCGTGCGGCTATGCCCGCTGCTGTGTGAACGCCGAAGACCGGCTCTACTGCCACCTCGAGACGCTGAAACGCTACTGCGACCGCCTTGAGGGGGCAACCGACGAACTGGACGTGCTGCGGGTCCTGGCCGAGAAGACGAGGATCGGGTTCGGGTACGGCAACAAGTCAAACTGGAGCGGTGTAACCCCCGGGGACCTGCGCGACATGTTGACCGAAGCAGAGCTGCTGCGGGGCGAGATGCTGACGGCGGCCCGCCGGGCGGCCCTCGCGCCGCTTCTCGCCGCCCTGCGCCGCTTCGTCCTCGATTATGCCGACGAGCGGCGGCGCCAGGGCACGCTCGAGTTCCACGACCTGCTCGTGCAAGCGCGCGACCTCCTGCGCCGCAACCGCGAAGTGCGGCGCTCGCTGCGGCGCCGCTTCTCGCACCTCCTCATCGATGAGTTCCAGGACACCGACCCGCTCCAGATCGAGATCGCCGTCCTCCTCGCCTCTGACGACGATGCCGGCGACGGGCCGTTCTCGTGGCAGGCGGCGAAGGTGGAAGAGGGGCGGCTCTTCTTCGTCGGCGACCCCAAGCAGTCGATCTACCGCTTTCGCCGGGCCGACATCGCCCTCTACCAGGCGGTGCAGCGCCGCTTCGAGGCAAGCACGGTGCGTCTCACGCAAAACTTCCGCTCCCTGCGTTTCGTCATCGACTGGGTGAACGGCGTGTTCCCCGAACTCATGGGTGCCGAGGCGAGGGACGGGCAGGCCGCCTACGAGAAGCTGTTCGCCCGCCGGGAACCACCCGACGGCGCGACGACCGTCCATCTGCTGGGGGGGCCGTCGGAGGGGAACATCGACGCGATTCGCGCGAAGGAAGCGGAAGAGATGGTCGCAGCCATCCGGCGCATAAAGGCGGAAGGCTGGCCCGTCGCCGAGAAGGGCGGCGACGGGGCCCTCTCGCTCCGGCCCGCGCGCTACGCCGATATCGCTGTCCTCATGCCTACCCGCACCGGCCTGCCGCCCCTCGAACAGGCGCTGGAAGAGGCGGCCATCCCCTACCGCGTCGAGAGCCGCTCGCTCGTGTACAGCTCGCAGGAGGTGCGCGACCTCCTGACCATACTGAGGGCGATAGACGACCCGACGGACGAGGTGGCGCTGGTGGCGGCGCTGCGCTCGCCTGCGTTCGGCTGCAGCGATGTCGACCTGCTCGGTTTCCGCCAGGCGAACGGACGCTGGGACTGCCGTCGGGACCCTCCCTCCACGCTTGCGCCCGATCACCCCGTCATAGCCGCGATGGCGTCGCTGCGGGGTTTTCACGAGAAGCGCACCTGGATGGGCATCAGCGGGGTCGTCGAGGCCGTGATACGAGAGCGGCGGCTATTCGAGATCGCCTTCGCGCACCGGCGCCCGCGCGAGCGGTGGCAGCGGCTGCGTTTCGTCCTCGACCAGGCGCGCGCTTTCGTCGAGGCGGGCGGAAGCACGCTCCGCCAGTTTGTCGACTGGGCGGAGCAGCAAGCCGAGGAAGGGACGCGGGTGGTGGAGACGGTCGTGCCCGAGGCGGACGACGACGCGGTGCGGATCATGACCATCCACGCTTCGAAAGGGCTGGAGTTTCCCATTGCGGCCCTTGTGGGTCTGAACGTCGAAGACCGGCCGCGGCCCCAGAACGCCATCGTGCTATGGGACAGGGACGGCACGCCGCATGTGCGTATCGGCCCGCAGAACGCACGGTTCGAAACGGAGGGCTTCGAGCGTCTGGCGGCGGCAGAAGAGGAGATGGACGCTTTCGAGAAAGTGCGCCTGCTTTACGTGGCGGCCACCCGCGCGCGCGACCACCTGATAGTGAGCCTGCACCACAAGAAAGGCGTTGAGTGCCACGCCGCCCGCTTGCACGAGCGCTGCCGGGAGATGCCGCGCCTCTGGCGGACGCTGGAGTTTGCGAAAGCAAGCGGGCCGCCCGCGGAAGAGAGGGCGTCGCGAAGGTTTGAAGACTCGCCGGAGGAGCGGGCGCAGTGGTTGGAGAAGAGACGGCGCCTCCTCGTCGAGCGCTCGCGGGCGCTTGTCGTCTCCGCCACCGGCCTTGCCGCCGAAGCAGCTCCGTCCGCCGATCCGAATCTGGAAAAGGACGCGCCGGCAGAGGAGGTACCGCCGTGGCGAAAGGGCAGGGCCGGTACGTCGCTTGGCCGCGCCGTGCACGCCGTCCTCCAGAGCGTCGATCTGGCGACGGGCGAAGGGCTCGAGGGCGCGGCGCAGGCGCAGGCCGCCGCTGAAGGGATTCCGGACCGCGCCGATGAGATCGCGCGCAGGGTGCGCGCCGCGCTCGACGCGCCGTCGGTGAGAGAGGCGGTGCGCGGCCGCTACCGTCGCGAGGTGTACGTGGCCGTGCCGGTAGACGGCATCGTCCTCGAGGGCTTCATCGACCTCCTGTACGAGACGGACGGCGGGCTCGTCGTCGTCGACTACAAGACGGACGCCGTCCCCGACGAGGAAGAGATGGCGCGGGCGATGGCGCGGTACCGGTTGCAGGGGGCGGCCTACGCGCTCGCCGTCGAGCGGGCGCTGGGGAGGAAGGTCGTCGCCTGTCGCTTCGTGTTTGTCCAGCCGACGGCCGCGCGCGAGCAGCCTATCGATGACCTGGCGTCCGCGATGGAAGACGCGCGGGCGGCGGTCCGGACGTTCGCCGGCTCCCGCGGCGGGGGCTAGCCGCCGGCGCCTTCGCCTTCCGCGGCGGGAGGCGTGTACACGCGCTGCGCCAGCTCGCGGTCAAGCATCAGCAGGCCCGTGCCGTCGTCGCCCACCATCTTGAGGTTGTCGAGGATGCGCTCCGCCGACGCCTCTTCTTCCACCTGCTCGGTCACAAACCACTGCAGCATCGATCTGGTGGCGTGGTCGGACTCCTGTTCGGCGGCGTTGACCAGGTTGTTGATGAGGGCGGTGACCTTCTGCTCGTGCCGGTACACCTCATCGAAGGCGTCGACAGCGGAAGCCCATTCGGTGCGCGGCGCGTCGATGGCGGTCAGCGTCACGCGGCCCCCGCGTTCGGCCAGATAGTCGAAGAACTTCATTGCGTGGGAGAGCTCTTCCTGGGCCTGCACGCGCATCCAGTTAGCGAAGCCTCCCATGCTGCACGCCTCGAAGTAGGCCGACATCGAGAGGTAGAGATAGGCGGAGTAGAGCTCGGCGTTGAGCTGAGCGTTCAGCTTCTCCTGCATGCTTTCGCTGAGCATCAGGACCTCCTTTCCTTCCTGCGACGAAAGAGCACGTTCCGTCTCTTTTCATCTTACAGCAGACGGGGCGGCTTTGACATTCGGGGAGCGGGCCCAAGAGAGACTAAGGCTTCTCTTGCGCCTCCGCCCGGGCCCTCATCTCCTGCTGCCGTAACGCGCGGAAGAAGGCAATCTGGTTGATCGTCCCTTCGGGGTCCTGGGCCCGCTGCACCATCATCTCACGTGTGTTGGCGTGCGGCGTCACCAGAAATGTCTCCCCCCTTACCGCCTGCACTATCTGTTCCGCGACCACTTCCGGCTCGAGGATTTCCGCCTGCTGCGCGATTTCGCCCAACTCTTTCTTCTGGAATGCTTCCATGAAGCCGCGCCGGATGCCGTCGAGTACCTCGTCGCCGGAGGGGATGAAGCGCGACGCCCCGCTTATGTTCGTCGCCACCAGCCCGGGGCAGACAGCGGTGACGCCGATCCCCTTCCCTTTGAGGTAGATCGCCAGACTCTCGGAGAGTCCCAGGACGGCGAACTTGGTGGCCGTGTAAGGGATGGAGCCGTCCCAGCCGCCGAGACCGGCGATGGAGGCGGTGTTGATGATGTGGCCGCTGCCGCGCTCGAGCATGTGGGGCAGAAAGACGTGGATGCCGTAGACGACGCCCCAGAAGTTGATGCCGACAATCCACTCCCAGTCCTCGATCGATACGCGCTCGACGGGGCCGCTCATGTGCACTCCGGCGTTGTTCATAAGTATGTCGACGCGCCCCATGTTGCGGACCGACTGCTCGTACAGGTTGCGGACGTCGTCCAGTTTCGAAACGTCGGTGCGGACGGGGAGCGCTTTGCGGCCGGCGTCCCGTATATCAACCTCCGTCTCTTTGAGCCGGGCCTCGTCGACGTCGGCGAGCACCAGGTCGGCCCCCGCCTTCGCCAGCGCGACAGCCGTAGCCTTGCCGATGCCGCTGCCCGCTCCCGTCACAACAGCGATCTTGCCTTCGATATCCATGTGGCCCCTTCCTTCCGCAAAACCGTGCACCCCTACCGCATATCGGCGAGTCGGTCGAGAAGCTCTTCGGCCTCGCGCACCACCTCGCGCACCACGTCACCGGCGCTGACAATTGTCTTCACCAGCCCGGCGACCGCGCCGCAATACATCTCGCCCTCCTCCGTGTCGCCGTCGAGCTGGCCGGCGGGGGAACGCCCCCAGCCGATGAACTGTTGCAGCTCCTCGGCGCTGGCGCCCGCCGCTTCCATTTCCAGCATTTTGTCGGTGAACGGGTTGCGAATGCCGCGGGTCGGCCCGATCTTCCGTCCGGTGATCACCGTCGCGACGTCGTCGGCGTTCAGCACCGCTTGCTTGAAGCGGGGGTGAGCGCAGCATTCGGTGGTGGCGATAAAACGGGTGCCCATCTGCACGCCCTCGGCGCCGAGCGCGAGCGCCGCGACGAGGCCGCGGCCGTCGGCGATGCCGCCCGCGGCCACCACCGGCACGCTGACCGCGTCCACAACCTGCGGAACGAGGACGAAGGTGGGGATTTCGTCCATTCCGTTGTGGCCGCCGGCCTCGTAGCCCTCGGCGATAACGGCGTCGACGCCTGCCCTCTCGGCGCCCCGCGCGTGGCGGCACGAAGCGACGACGTGCAGGACCTTGATACCGCGCTCCTTGAGGAACGGAGTGAGCGTGGCCGGGTTGCCGGCGGACGTGGTCACGATGGGCACGCCCTCCGACGCCACGATCTCCGCGAAGTTACGCGACTCGGGGTCGAGCACCGTCAGGTTCACGCCGAAGGGCCTGCCCGTGCGCTCTTTGGCGCGACGGATCTGCAGCCTGAGGTTGTCGGCGCGCTCCCCCTTGCGGTCCCAGCCTGCGCCGGGCGTTATGATGCCCAGGCCTCCCGCCTCCGAGACGGCGGCGGCCAGCTCGCCGTTCGCGACCCAGTTCATCGCCCCCTGAATGATGGGGTACTCGATCTCGAGGAGGTCGCAGACCCGCGTTCGTCTCATCTTATCGTCTCTCCTGCTAAGGGCGGATGATACGGGGCTATTCTATCGACGGCGGCGGTTGGGGCAAAGCGGTTGTACTCGTCCGGTACATTCCGTACACTCACCCCCTTTCCGCTTGTTTCTTGAGC